>JAEUSO010000600.1 GCA_016788605.1 Candidatus Kapaibacterium sp.
TCCCCTCGAACCTGGTTCATCCCCGCGCGAGCGGGGAACACTGCTCGCGGCCAGGAGCGCCGCCAGTATCAATCGGTTCATCCCCGCGCGAGCGGGGAACACCGTAACGCCGCAAAGAAAGGGCTCTATGACGGCGGTTCATCCCCGCGCGAGCGGGGAACACCCCCCGTCTTTCCGGGGTGTCACCGCTCATGTCGGTTCATCCCCGCGCGAGCGGGGAACACGCAATTCGCCTCTCGCTGATGGGTCAGCGCACCGGTTCATCCCCGCGCGAGCGGGGAACACGTCTGCGCGATTGCGCCCTACAACAACTGATTCGGTTCATCCCCGCGCGAGCGGGGAACACTGCACCCGCGCAGTGCAGTGCGTGCCAGACGGCGGTTCATCCCCGCGCGAGCGGGGAACACCGAACGTCAGGCGATCCAAGCCAGCGCCCAATCGGTTCATCCCCGCGCGAGCGGGGAACACGTATCTCGGCGCGCAAAGCCAAACGACAAACTCGGTTCATCCCCGCGCGAGCGGG
>JAEUSO010000601.1 GCA_016788605.1 Candidatus Kapaibacterium sp.
CTCTATACAAACATGGCTGCAAAAGACAAATACCACGAAGCGGTAAAAGTTGCACTGATTAAAGAAAAATGGATTATCATACACAATCCATACATTTTGCACGTGGACAACAAAGACGATTGGCAAGGAGATTTAGGCGCAGAAAAAATTTTGGCGACAGAAAAAGGAAGCGGAAAAATTGCAGTAGAAATTAAAACATTTGGAAACCCTTCGCACTATTCCGATTTTCATGTAGCCCTTGGGGCAATACATCAATTACAAATTTGCCTTACCAATCCAAGAGCCTGAGCGTCGTATCGTTTTGGCGTTTCCAGCGACGGTGCAAACTTGGAGTTTTGCGGTTCCCTGTCTGCCAGCAGGTATTCAAGTGCAGGTTGACAGCTTAGTGCTCCGAATTGAAAATCAGCGAAACGAAACCCCCACAGTGGTAAGCGACAAACCGTTAGAGCCAATGCTAACTAAGATAACGATGAATGCCTATAGATGTAGGACTTATACGTTTGACATCGTATCATCTGG
>JAEUSO010000602.1 GCA_016788605.1 Candidatus Kapaibacterium sp.
CGCCAGCGGGGATGAACCGCCAGTTCAACGACTTGGCCGACACCATGGACAGTGTTCCCCGCGCCAGCGGGGATGAACCGCACATACAGGCTGCGCTGCAATCAATGCTTGTGTGTTCCCCGCGCCAGCGGGGATGAACCGCCACCTTCCGGGGTGAGTACGGCGGAACCTGGTGTGTTCCCCGCGCCAGCGGGGATGAACCGTGGCATCCAGTACGACGTACAAGCTCGCCGGCGTGTTCCCCGCGCCAGCGGGGATGAACCGCTAAAGACGTTATCGAGGCCGAGCTTATTGCCGTGTTCCCCGCGCCAGCGGGGATGAACCGCCACCTCATCCGTCGAAGTCGCCGAAGCCAACGTGTTCCCCGCGCCAGCGGGGATGAACCGCAAGTCACCCTCGTGAACGACGCCGCCGAGCGGTGTTCCCCGCGCCAGCGGGGATGAACCGGCACCGCCGGTGGTGTAGTTGAGGGTTTGGGTGTGTTCCCCGCGCCAGCGGGGATGAACCGTCGGCGCCAA
>JAEUSO010000603.1 GCA_016788605.1 Candidatus Kapaibacterium sp.
TGGAACAGTGTGGAGAATATATTTTTTGCCGCCAAATTTGAGTGTGTGACCAGCATTTGGTCCACCTTGAAAGCGGGCAACAATGTCATATTGTTCAGCGAGAAAGTCCACGATTTTGCCTTTTCCTTCATCGCCCCATTGTAAACCGAGAATTACGTCTATTTTCATTATTGAAAAATTGAAAGATGATATGTTGATAATTGAAGTGGTTCTTAAAAACGGCGCAAAATTAGGTAAAACCAACGAACTCACGTAGTTTGACAGACGTTTATCTGAAATCAAATAAATGAAACCTAAAACTTCACTTGAATATTCGTAAAAAGTTGCAACTTACTCTCAAATTTTATGAAATGAAGAAAAATAACCTTATTTTCCTTATGCTTTTTTGGCATATTGGGCTTGGGGCGCAGACTGTCAACTTTACACAATCAACATTGCCTATTGTCATCGTCAATGCGTCACTCCGAACAATACCCGACGAACCGAAAATAATGGCAACTATGAAAATCGTTTTC
>JAEUSO010000604.1 GCA_016788605.1 Candidatus Kapaibacterium sp.
AGTCGGGTTGTTTTTCGCATAAGGCGTTTCGCTCACCACCTTGTTTTTGACCAGGAATCGCAGCATCAGCTTCATCAGGCCGCCGGGTTTGGGATGCACGGTGTCATACACCATTTCATAGGTCACATTGCAGTGCGCCAGCATCTGGTCTACGCTCATTTTGCCCCAGCCGGCCGGGGTGTCGGGCGTCAGTTGGTGAATACGGTTGATGACCTGGTCGGCGACGGGTTTTGAAAAAATATCTGGTAAAGCCATTTTTATGTACGATTTAGACGGTTACTATATTGGTGTGATTATAAAATATGCAGCAACGCTTTCAGGGCATCGATCTCATGGGTGGGGCGCTGCGTATGGGGTATCTTTCCGGGATTGTAGTAAATACTGTCCCAGCCCGCATTCATCGCGCCCAGGATATCGATATCCAGCGCATCCCCGATCATGATGCATTCTCCATCGGCGGCACCTGCATTACTTTGGGCAAACTGGAAAATTTCCCTTTGCGGCTT
>JAEUSO010000605.1 GCA_016788605.1 Candidatus Kapaibacterium sp.
TGGGCGTAAAGGGTACGTAGGCGGCCTTTCAAGTCTTAATCAAAGAAGCTAAGCCTAACTTAGAAATTGATTATGATACTAATAGGCTCGAGGTCAATATAGGTTAGTTATATTCTTGAAGTAAAAGTAAAATCTTTAGATATCGAGAGGATAACCGAGTGGTTAATGCGACTTTCTGGATTGATGCTGACGCTGAGGTACGAAGGCATGGGTATCAAACGGGATTAGAGACCCCGGTAGTCCATGCAGTAAATCAAGAATGCTATGAGATTGTATCCAATTTAAAAGGGTGCTGATCTATGAGCTAACGCGAAAGCATTCCGCCTGGGTACTACAGTCGCAAGGTTGAAACTCAAAGGAATTGACGGAAGTTTGAACAAGCGGTGGAGCATCTGGTTCAATGCGATATAACGCGCAAAACCTTACCAGTCTTTGAATATTTTTTGTATCTTTTATAGAGAAAGGTGTATAAAATTTCTATGATTTTCAAATTTTATATGGAAAT
>JAEUSO010000606.1 GCA_016788605.1 Candidatus Kapaibacterium sp.
CCCGCAGACGCGGCGGCGTTCCCCGCAGGCGCGGGGATGAACCGGACCTGCGCCTGCTGCAGGTGTATTTCAATCCGCGTTCCCCGCAGGCGCGGGGATGAACCGCCACCAAGCAAGCCGACCGCGCGGCGCGCCTGGCGTTCCCCGCAGGCGCGGGGATGAACCGCATCAGACCTTGCCCCGGTTCCTCCGATGTCGGCGTTCCCCGCAGGCGCGGGGATGAACCGTTGGCGACGTTTCCTTGCCTCTTCTGTTCGCGGCGGTCCCCGCAGGCGCGGGGATGAACCGTGATCGAGGCCTTCGGGACTCAAGCAGAAGCGGCGTTCCCCGCAGGCGCGGGGATGAACCGCAACAGCAAGGCCAGCGCGCAGCGTTTCATCGGCGTTCCCCGCAGGCGCGGGGATGAACCGACGACAGATTCGCTGGCAGACATCGGGACGCTGCGTTCCCCGCAGGCGCGGGGATGAACCGCGGAAAGACGGCCGCGGCGCGGCGGGATG
>JAEUSO010000060.1 GCA_016788605.1 Candidatus Kapaibacterium sp.
TGTGTCTTGAGTCATAGTCGAAACATCAGAATTATTGTATATCAAGATTGCAAGGTTGTACAATGCCAAAATCAGCGTTGCCTGTTAATGTCTGTTAATTGGCTTTATCAGTACTGTAGCGCAAAATAATTTTGATAAGAATCATTCAAGTAGCAAACACACTCCGGGCATAACCATGACACAACGCATCAATCAATACAATACCCGCATCATCATCATTGCTATGATAATCGCACTGCTTGGCGTTATTGGCGTGCAACTTCATTGGATTAATAATGCCGTTGAACTCAGCGAGGCGTTATTCCACCAAGAGGTGAACGAGGCGCTTGCAAAAGTTGCGTACAAATTAGAACGGCAGGAGATGCTTGGTGATGCTATTATGGTTATGGATAAGAGTGGCAAACATCCCGGATCTGCGTTACCGGTTATGATGAAACGCACACAACCACAAAGTACATACGTTGAACTTCCGGATACAAAAGAAAATACACAACACCAGAAGCACAGCAGACCTCATGTCGTCCGCTCCGAGTCACACCCAAATACACAAGACGGTTCGGAAACGTATTCAACTGAAGATGCTTCGGCTCAATCCGATGACGATGAAGACCCTAATGATGTGGGCTTGAGCCAATGTCAGACATTGCATGCTGAGCAACTGCAACAGCAACCATGTAACGCCACTGTGATTGAACATGACAACGCATCTATGACCATTCGCTCGGATTGCGGAAATCAATTGGTTCAATTTGATCTCCAATTTGGAACACAGCCCTCCAAGCGGTCGGGTACAGTAATTACAGATAATGGAACGTTACGTTTTGGAGTTACGCGGTCTGCCTCTGCAGCGGCAACTGCTTCAATGGATCGAGAGCGAGAATCATTGCTGCGCTCACGCGAGAACATCCTTCGTCTTCAACGATCTGTGCAAAACAGACATAAGAGTATCACGACATGGGATAGCATAGCAAGCGAGTTTGCATCCTACCTTGATTACAACAATAACAACGCACAATACAACATCAGAAATCTTGTGAAACTAGTAAAGGACGGGCAATTCTCCTTCCGCCAATACGCTCCGTTAGTTCCGAATGTTGTTGTTGCTTCTTCGCGCTCATCATACCCGCAACAAGATCAACAACATATTAATGCAACCAATCGCTCTTGCAGTCCGGCAAGCGGGAATGCAGCCAACATGAGCACAACACAAACGAGCATGAGTGTTTATACCCCCGATAACGGAACTATTTATATTACACCGACTGTCAACATGGCGCAAGGTTATGGGGTAGTGCAAGGGGCTGGAGCATCACGATCGGTGTTTACTACCACAAATCCGGTTTCCATTGTTCCCGTTCCCACCGCACCAGTTACTGCACCGCCATACACAAAAGTCAATGTCTCGTCAACTATAACTTCGTCTGTAAAGCCGGTACAACGGGATGAAACAACACATACCAAAACACCGACCAATCAAGAATACTCTGAGCGTGTAAAAAACAAGATGGAACTCATCAGCGAAACGGTTCACGATTTGGGTGAATTTAATCGCACGATTGATCAGCGTATTAACAGAAACTTGATTGATTCGATGATTGCAAAAGAATTTGCCAGTAAAGGTCTCCCGCTCGATTATCAGTTTGCCGTTCGTAATGGCGAGAGCAACCTCTTCATGTACACTAAGGCGGCTAACGACGCACTGCCGCTGTATGAGCAATCACAATTCCGCACGACATTATTTCCAAGTGATATTATTCAGAAAAATCACACCCTTGTCGTAACATTTCCCAACAGTACTTCGTACATCCTGCAATCGAATATGGGTGTGCTGCTCTCGTCCGGCATGTTTGTCATGATGATTATGGCGTGCTTCGGCTGGACGGTTCGCAATTTGAACCGCCACAAAAAACTCTCGGAAATGAAAAGCGACTTTATCAATAACATGACCCACGAATTCAAAACTCCGATTGCAACAATTGCTCTTGCATCCGATGCACTGCGCGACCCTGATGTGGCAAATAATACCGAGCGTGTAAGCAGATTTATCGGTGTTATCAAAGAAGAAAACCACCGGTTAGGGACGCAAGTGGAGCGAGTCCTGCAAGCGGCGCGGTTAGAGCGTGGAGAACTCGCCCTGACGAAAACGGAAATCAATGTGCATGACATTCTTACCTGTGTGAAGGATTCGATTGCACTTCAGATTGATGCACGCGGCGGAATAGTCAGTTTGAACCATGATGCCGCATATCCCTTTATCGTTGCTGACGAAATGCACATCCGCAATGTCATGCTCAACTTGTTGGATAATGCAAACAAATACACGGAACGCGAGCCGATTATCAATATCACAACACGTAACACATCCGATGGCGTTGAAATTCGAATCTCGGATAATGGGATTGGCATCAATGCAGAAAACCAAAAACGGGTATTCGACAAACTCTACCGTGTGCCCACAGGCAACATCCACAACGTCAAGGGATTCGGACTCGGTCTATCGTATGTTAAGGCAATTGTTGAAGCTCACGGCGGCACAGTGGATGTGGCAAGCGAGCCGGGTAAAGGCAGCACCTTTACTGTCGTATTACCGTTTGCATCGGCATAAACACAAACTTTTTCCCAGTTCTCAGTTCTCGATTATATGGCGCAGAAAATTCTTTTGGTTGAAGATGACGCAAACCTTGGTTCGGTGCTTACCGAATACCTTGAGTTAAAAGGATATGATGTAACGCATTGTGCCGACGGCGAGCGCGGCAGAACTGCATTCGATGAACGTGAATACGACTTGTGTATTCTTGATGTGATGCTACCCGTCATGGATGGCTTTACGCTTGGCAGGCATATTCGCAGTAAGAATACCGAAGTGCCGATTATTTTCCTCACGGCAAAGTCAATGAAGGAAGACCGGCTTGAAGGATTCGAAATCGGCGCAGATGATTACGTGACAAAGCCATTCAGTATCGAAGAATTGATGATGCGGGTGAGGGCAATTCTGAAGCGTACACAGGTGCAACCTGCGTTGCTTCGCGGACAGAACTACCATGTCGGTGAATACGTGTTTGATTCAGAGCAACGAACATTGGTTTTTGGTGATGAAATGCGGCAGCTTACACATAAGGAATCCGAGTTGTTGAAATATCTCTGCTCGTCATGTGGTTTGATTTTGAAGCGCAGCGACATCCTAAAACATATTTGGGGCGACGACAGCTACTTCAACGGGCGCAGCATGGACGTGTTTGTTACACGACTGCGGAAGTATCTGAAGAATGACCCGAACGTCCAGATTATTAATGTTCACGGGATGGGGTTCAAACTGACGGTTGTCGGTGCCCATTCCCTTATTCAGAAGTAACCCGCACCGTCACCATGTCACGCTTGTATTCACAAAAAACTGACGACCGATAAGGTTGGGAATATAGCGTGGGTTTGTTACGTTGAAGAGATTATTTACTCCTACAGAAACCTGAATCTGCGACCTCTCCGATAAAGCATCGAATGCAAAACGTTTGGTGACAGTTGCATTCACATTCCAATACCCGTCCACATATTCATCCTTTGAATCCAACACCTGCCCGAATGCTATTGAGCCGCTGTACACATCAGGATTTTTGTTCAGTTGCTGCTCGCCGAATGCGCCGATGTACTGTGCGCGAACATTCGCAGTCATACCAAGTGTACGGTCATCAATTTGGACTCGTGCAGTACCTGTGTGATTAGACCTGTACCACAAACCACCGTAATCCGATGCGCGTAACAGTTTGAACTCGCCTGTCGAGGGTATAACGTAACCCGCTGTTCTATTTTCTATTGCGGTTGCAACTCGTGCGTCTTGTGCGTCAAGATACTGATACCCGATTTGCCCGCTTAATGTGGTGGATGTATCGAGGATAACAGTGTATTTCACCGTTGCCTCAACGCCTTGGGTGAATACCTCTGCAACATTGCGGTACGAATACACGAGTGGGATTGTGGAGTAGGGATAGAACTCAATTAGGTTACGTAAGTTGTTATTGTAGTAGCGAATATCAAAAGCCGTCAATATGGTGAATAATCCATTGAAATTGATGGGGTCAGGTTGATAGAACACACCCGCATCATACGAGTGCGACTGTTCGGGTTGCAAGTCAATGCCAAGTAACCGTGCGCCGATTAAGTCGTATCCTGCACCCGGAAGCCGGTTCGAAAATTGCACATAGAGTTGACGGAAGTCAGGTGCTTTGAATCCTTCGCCCACCGTTGCGTAAAATCGCAGATTGGCTGTCGGCTTGTAGCTGAGCGAGAAACGGGGAAGCAGGGGAACAGAAGCGATGCCCGCCTTCCTGAAGTAGAATGATTCGGGTAAAGCAAACGCACTGTTGTTGTCGTAGCGCACACTCAGGGCATATGAGAAATACTCGTTAGGATTTCCTTCCCACTGCCCGAACAGTGCTATTGTTCTGTAAAGGGGATTAGCAGAGTATCGCGATCCTTGTGCATCATCATAGAGAAATTCACCGCCAAAGGTGAATCGGTTTTTATCATTCCATAAAACATCGTATTGCAGGTAACTCCTTGAGGTGCGCCGCCGGAAATTGTCCGTGCGACCTGCGCTTCCCTGCGCCACATCAAAGTTATATGTTTCGTTATAGATAGTACCATAAAGTTGTGCGCTGAGGCGTGCCTTACCGTGTGTCCAATCATATCCGAAGGTTGCACTCCTGTCTGTCGTTTCCACCGCGCCCTCATTCGAAGTGATATTTCCCGCCGCGCCTTCTAAAAACTTGCCTCGGCTCTCGCTACCGAATGCACGGAGGTTGGCAGTCAAAATCATATTTGATGACATAAACCATTTTGCACGAGTTTGCAATGTATAATCACGGAATCCTGAATAGGGGAAACTAAATGTGTCTTGTGTTTGTGTAAAGGGTTGCGCCGATTTCAGATTCAGGAATGATGTAATGTCTATCTCATCATTGGAGTAATTGTTTTCGACTTGCGTTTCCGCCGCACCGTATTGTAAATACTGGAAGTATGCTTTGCCCGAATATCCGTTGTCGGGTTTTCGTGTGATGATATTGATAACGCCCGCCATTGCCTCGCTGCCGTATAAACTCGACATCGGTCCTTTTACAATTTCAATCCGCTCGATGTTTCCCACCGAGACGCGGCTTAAGTCAAGAACGCCGCCCACTCTTCCTGTAAGCGGCTGACCGTCAACAAGTATCATGGTGTAATCCGGTCCAAGCCCCATCATCTGCACGCCAGTACGTACCGTACCTTGTGCAATCACCATTCCGGTTTGCTCTTTCAGAATATCGGCGACAGTGACCATTGCCGTTGATTGCGTCTGTTGTTTGTCAATCACTTCTACCCGCACCGGCGAGTCCTTGAGTAGAACCTCGTTGCGAGTTCCCGTCACAACCACTTGTTGTGTGTTGTAACGCAGTGTATCACGTTTGGGTACTTTCCTTTGTGGAACAGCGGGGACGCGCGGTTTTTTTGTCGTTGTATCTTTTGATTGTTGCAGTAGTGGATCGTTCAATTCCGCAAAAAGAATGACCGGTGTGAAGATTAACACACACCATATACATACACGGATGCAACATTTGAAGAGAGAGTAGTCCGGCGAAAAGGTCGGCACGTGTTTTCGAGGGCTGGTGAATAATCAGACCGCAAAAATACGATGCCGGACGAGCTTTGGATGTTCAGTGATTGCTGTGCGGACTATTTTATGACTTTCATTTCCACACGGCGGTTCTGAGCGCGTATTTCGTCACTTGTGCCTTTTAGCTTAGGGCGCGATTCACCAAAGCCCTGCGTTGCAATGCGCTTTGCGTCTATGCCTTGTTTTACCAAATAGTCCTTCACCGCTTCTGCACGGCTTTGCGATAGTTTGATGTTATAGCCGTCATCGCCGACATCATCGGTGTGTCCTTCAATACGCACTTTGATAGCAGCATTAGAACTGAGTAAGTCCGCTGCTCTGTCCAAATCGGCAAGCGACTCGTCTTTGAGCAACGATTTATCCGTATCAAAAAATACCAACAATCGTGTTGCCGCCTCGCCCGAAAGGGGTGTAAGATCAATGTCCTTTTCCACTTCGCGCCCGCGCTCTTCAAGCGGAACGTCTATCCGCTCGGAGTAAAACACGTAGTCAGGTCGCGTAGCGGTAACGGAATATGAACGTCCGGCGGTGAGCGTGACAAAGTATTCTCCCGTCTCGTCATCGCTGTGCAGTTCGGCAACTTTTTGTCGTGTCTTCAAGTCGGTGATAATTACCGATGCTCCGAGTTCCTTGTTCGAGACAGCATCGTGCACAATACCGCGCATCGTAACAACAGGATTGGGCATTTCAGGATTCGGCATTGCTTTGTAAATATCATATCCGCCTTTGCCGCCGCTTCGCTCGCTTGCGAAATATGCCGTTGTTGAATTAGGCAGTGCGATATAGTAAAACTCGTCGGCGGTTGAATTGATCGGCTCGCCGATATTCTCCGGTTTTGTGAACGAGCCGTTTTTCAAGCGGGTGGTGTAAATATCAAATCCACCGACAGTGCCGGCACGGTTGCTTGCAAAATAGAGTGTGGAATTATCCGCTGCAATGCTAGGACTTGCTTCATCACCCGACGTGTTGAGTTGTGAAACAGGTGTTGCTTTTGCCCACGTACCGTCTTTATTCCGCTTACTCATATAAATATCCATACCGCCGCTGCCGCCGCTTCTGTCAGAAGCAAAATAGAGCGTCGAGCCATCGCTTGTCAGTGATGGTTGTGAATCCCATGCCTCGGAGTTGATTGTAGAACCGAGGTTTTGAACATCCGTCCATTTTCCATTTACTTTCCGTGCGGAGAATAAATCCGTCCGACCATAACCGGTGATGTTCTTATGCTTTGTTGCAGCAAACACCATAAACTGCCCGTCCGGTGTGAGCGATTGCGTGCCAACGATAGGAGAACCATTCACCGACGAACTCAATTCATCTGGTGATTGCCAACGTCCGTTCTTCATATCTGTTTGACTGATATGGTAGTCGCTGCCATCCTGTTCAGTGAAGTACATCTGCCGTCCGTTTTGCGAAACAGCAGGCGCGAAGTCATCACCGGAACTGTTATACTCAAACGGGGGAAATGACAACATCGGGTCGTTTGGTTTGGGCGAATGAAGTGACTTCGCTAAAAAAAGAAAACAGAATGATGAGGATTGTGACTATTGATAGATGTTTCATAACGGTTTCCTTAGTTAATTATCTGACTGAATACCATAAACCAACACTGAACTGAATGCTATGAACCATAGGGTTGGAATAATTGACAGTTGATACCACACCTGCATTCGCTTGTGAAACATCATCTGCAGAGTAACTATTGTGTAGTGGTGAAAACATGAATTGATACCGTATATGTGGAACAACACTGATTATACTATTTACAGGATACTCATAACCAATCCCAGCTTCGAGACCTACACGGTTCTGTTCTATGACAGCATTGTTAATTGTCGAACCAGGTAAGATGTTTGTATTTGAGTTTATTAGTTCGCGTGAAATCTCAATAAATTGACCAGATGTATTAAAGTAATCTCTAGTGAGGAATAATCCTGATGATTGATCAGCAACACTAACTTTATCAGAGCGGGTAAAATCTGTAACGATTCTTTGAAAACTAATACCGAGAGATGCAAAAACATTCGGATTGAATTTGTATCGCAATGTTGGGGCAAAATTGATGTATCCTACACCAGCAGAGTATTGACTATTCGTTCCAGCTTGTTCAGTAATACCAGCACCCAAATCATACGCAGCAATTGCTGATATTGAATTTGACCATGCTTTATGATCATATACAAGCCGTGCATGAAAAGCAAGATTATCATTCACCATCCAATCAATGATAAAACCACCCAAACCTGATATTCCACTGCCGGATGCCAGAACATCTTCAGGCGAAGTAGGAATTGCAATGTTACGAGCCATCCCTTGCGAGTACATATTATAGTTTAGTCCCAATTCCGCACCGATGACAAAGGGGTTTCGTGAAGGTGTATAATCATTTGTGGTCTGCTGTTGATTACCCGCCGTTCCCGTCCGTCCCTTCGGTCTGTGAATATCCTCGTCTTGTGCGTGGGTAGCACTGTAGGCAAGTGTTAGTATTGTTACCAATCTCATGAACATTTTCATACCGGTATCCCTTTGAGTTGTAATGTAGTTCGAGTTATTACTCTGAAAAATACAACATAGCGATTGCGTTTGCAACGAAACAGGGCATTGCAGATACAATTTGTTTCCGTAATACTACGTATTGAATCCAACAGCAATTCAATTCTACTTTGGCTATACTCAATGCAGCGGGCTAATTTGCACGACATTGATAAATCCTTATCCCCTATGAACACTCGACGCGACGTACCCGACATATCCGATCCTGAAAATCTCTACGACAGGTTGCACCAATTTGTGGAGATTGTCAAAATCCTCCGCACGGACTGTCCGTGGGATAGGGAACAGACACATGATTCAATATCTCATCTGCTGATTGAAGAAGCATACGAAACGATTGATGCAATCAAGAGCGGGAATGATGCGGAGTTCAGAAAAGAACTCGGCGACATACTATTGCACGTCGTGATGCACTCCGTTCTTGCCGAAGAGCGCGGCGCATTTACCTTAAAGGATGTTGTTCAAGGTATTTCTGAGAAATTGGTTCACCGTCATCCTCATGTGTTTGGCGATGAGGTAAGTAACGATGCCAGCCAAGTGCTCAAGAAATGGGAATCGCAGAAAATGAAGGAAGGTCGCACATCCATTCTTGAAGGTGTGCCGCGCCATGTTCCCGGTTTGCTTCGCGCACAGCGGATGCAAGAAAAGGCGGCGGGCGTTGGATTCGATTGGGATAACCGCGATGATGTATGGAACAAAGTCGAGGAAGAACTGCGAGAGTTGAAACACGAAATACAACGTGGTGAAAAAGAAAAAACCGAGGCGGAGTTCGGTGACTTTTTCTTTGCCTTGGTCAATGCAGCCCGTTTCGAAAACATTGTTGCGGAAGAAGCATTGCAACAAACCAATGCAAAGTTTGCGCGGCGTTTCCAATTCATCGAAGAGCGCGTCCGTCAGGAAGGGCGTGATATCGCATCGCTCACACTTGGCGAGATGGATGCGATTTGGGATGAAGCAAAACGCTTGGGATTGTAATTGAATATGATACGAACTATGAACAAACGCTCGAAAGTGTACACAACAATCCTTGTTGTCCTCATGCTTGTCAGTTGTAATACTGTTGCATCCGCCAGCATTGCGACTGTTGAACATGCCGCCCAGCCGTTTGTTGTCGCTATCACTTCAAATCGAGTTTCTACGAAGAGTATTGTTATTGCATCGCGCACCCGCTCACCCAAAAAATCAACAAAGAAAACAAAGAAGCAAATCCGCCATGCCCCAACTCGTAAGCCGCAACGGATTACGGTTACACCGCAAACTGCGGCTAAGAAATCCTCAACTGCATCGGGAGGTCTCGACCTGGCATCATTGCTTCAAGAATCACACAAGCGCATTACCACATCATCGAAGCGATCGTCGCGACAGACAACAAAACAGATTTTTTCGAGCGAGAGTTATCTGACCCAAGAATCCTTTGGCAAAGGCGGCAAGAAGAAGAATGACGGAGCACTGAATAGTTCATCTTCTGATGACGTTGAGCAGGAAATCATAACAGCATCGAAAAAAGGTGCTTCGAGTTTGAGTGGCAGGAATGTTGTTATCTGCATCACAGGTGTGGATTCACGCCTTGGAGTTACCCAACGTCACGCCGATGCAAACCACATACTGCGGATATGGCTTGATAAAGGTGAAATCGAGATCTTCTCTGTGCCGCGCGGCACGCCTGTCAGTGCCGGATTCAATACCAAGTCAATGAATTACCTTGCCAACCTGCGCTCGAACAAAGGGCGCGATGCTTATCACAAAAAGATGATTGAGATTACGGGTGTCGGTCGGATTGACTATTGGATGGAACTTGGTTTTTCGCAAGCGATGGGTGTCATGGAATTGCTCGGCTTTAAGGATAATGCGAAGACCGCACTGCGTGTCATCCGCTCACGCAAGGCATTCCGTACAGGTGACTATCAGCGGTGTTACAACCAATCGCAGTTTATCAAGCAAATGATACTCCGCCACTTCGGTAAGTCAAGCGGCTTCATGGGTGGCATGGCATTACGCAGTGCGCTCGGTATCGTTGAGACAAACTTGAAATTCGATATGATGAAAAACATCATTGAGGATTTGCAAGCAAAGGGATTTCCGAAGAACAGTAATGCTGTGACAATCAAAGTGCGTCCCGCGTACCGACCGGAAATCCAGCATATTGATTTCAGCGACGACGCATCAATCAGTATTATGAATGCAAAGCTGGAAAAATCCTTAACACAAAAAGGGTTTATCGGTCATGGTAAGAAGCCCGCTTTCAACGAGAATAAATACGAAGACCAGTTGGAGGGTATTGTCCGTCGCGGTGAGAAGCAATTCAAGTCGAACCCGCAAGCGGCAATTAACACATTGCGTCGGGTATATGAGCAACGAGCATGGCTGCAAATCACAGACAAAAGTCAGCGAATGAATTACTTCAAACGGATTTGCTTGACGCTTATCGAATCCTACAAAACACTTGGCTACGCAATCGAACAAGACAATGTGCAGACATTCTACGACGGGCATTTGGAATCAACTGCACAGGAATCTGCTGCAAATTGATTGACGTTCATAATCTCGTGATGTAATTTGCTTCCATACTGACTATCAAAGATTATATATGGTACGTGTACGCTTAATTCTGAAGATTGCACTGATAGCAATAATTCAACTCATCAATATTGGCTGCTCGAAAAATGACGAACCAGCCGAAATAAAAAAAGGCAGGCGGAAAGGTGAGAAAGAAATCAGCGTTCAAGTGGATTCCACAACGATAAAGGCAATGGAGAAGCTGCCTGTATTCCACGGGCGTACCATCACAGTTTCTATTTGCGGTGTGGACTCGCGGTTGAATGACAATATCCACCATGCGGATGCAAACCATGTGTTACGATGCTGGCTTGATGAAGGTGCTATTGAGATTATAGACATTCCGCGTGATACATATGCCGATGCCGGACTGGGCGGCGACTTGAATAATCTGGCAAACCTCCGAGCAAACCGTGGACGCGATGCTTACTTAAAAAAAATTGCGTCGGTCATTGGTGCAAAGAATATTGATTATTACGTTGAACTCGGTTTCTCGCAAGCGCAAGGGTTATTGGAACTTGTCGGTCAGAAGGATGATGCAGCCACAACACTCCGTGTTTTGCGTTCACGTCAAGGTTTCGATGCAGGGGATTATCAGCGAGTGTATAATCAAGGGATTTTCATGCGGAAGATTCTGCTGAATCATTTTGGAAAAGCTACAGGATGGTTTCGGGATCCGATGCTTCGTGCGGCGATTGTCCTCACAGAAACGAATATCCCGCTCGACACTATGAAGATGATTATTGATGTGCTTGAAGAAAAGGGATTTCCGGGCAACAATCAATGCTATGTACACATCATGCCCAAGTATAACTATAAACTTGCTGCGTATGATTTCACGGATAAATCAGTGTTACAAAAGATGAATGAACGGATTGACCAACGTTTGCGGTGGGATGGTGTCGAGGTTGGCAAATTGAAGGCGGGCGACTATGAACAACGTCTTGGCGAATTGATTGCGAAAGCCGAACAACAGAAGCATCCGAAGAACGCGATCTCACTTTTACAACGCGCATATACCCAACGCGCTTGGATGCAGATAACGAATACATCGCTCCGTGCCGACTATGCAAAAAGGATCTGCCTCTTGCTGATTACGTGCTATACCAAGATTGATAAGAAGGATGAAGCGTTGAAGGTGCTGTCGTTCTACGAGGAGCAAAAGGATGTTCTCGACGGCGGGCTGTTTTAAGCGGCGTTACGGATATACTCTAACGTCGCATAATGAATCTCCGGTATAAACTCACGGCTTAGACCTTGCAGTGTCTCGAAATTTTGTTCAACCGTTGTACGGGCGCGAAAGAGTTCCTTGTTGAATGTTGCGCGGTGTGACATACCGTAGAGTGCGCGTTCGATTCCATCCAACGTTCCATAATTTACAAGCCAATTTTCAGCCGCCATCCGTGGCAGGAACCGCTGTACGACTGTTGGTAGAATCTCGTTGCGAGCAAGTAATGACGAATAGCAGCGTGATGCAAATACTTCGATGCTGTCGGTGTGGTATCGCTCCCAGTCCACTGCGATAAAATGATCCATCACGACATCATTGATAACCGGCGCATAACGCCCAAACTCGCTCCGAAACACCGACGATGATTCCTTCATGAGCGGATGGGCATCGGTGTAGCGGTCAATAAACAAGTGAAGTTCCAAGCCCATTTGAACCCGCGCAAAAAAGTTCGTAAAGTCATTTCTGATAACGAAATCGCCGAGGAAATTTCCAAGCATCACATCGTCGTCATTATGCGAGAGCAGCAAATGGGCTAAGAAGTTCATGGACGCACGTATTAGTCCTCGTAGTTATCTATCTGTGCGCGTTGCAGCGAGCCGCTGAAGTCCACATACACAGATTTCCACTCCGTGAAAATATCGAAGACCGTCCAACCGCCCTCGCGGTGACCGTTGCCGGTTCCCTTAATTCCGCCGAACGGCATGTGCGCTTCCGCGCCGATTGTCGGTGCATTGATATAGGTGATGCCTGCCTCAATATCGCGCATCGCAGTGAATGCTTCATTGATATTGCCGGTGTAGAGCGACGACGACAAACCATAGTCGCAATCGTTGATGAGGTCGAGCGCATGGCTGAATGAATCTGCCTTCGTGACAGCTAGTACAGGTCCGAACACTTCCTCCTTGAAGAGTCGCATAGTGTTGGTAACTCCCGTAAAGATTGTCGGTTGAACAAAGTTGCCGTGGGCATAGTCGCCATCGGTGATTTCGCTGCCGCCAAGGGCAAGCGTTGCGCCTTCGGCAGTTGCAATGCCGATATATTCCATCACTTTCGCTTTCTGACGCGCATTGATGACAGGACCCATTTCGGTGCTGTCGCTGAGTCCCGGACCGATGCGGAGTTTCGATGCGCGTTTCACCAATTTCTCAACAACAGTATCGTGAATGTCCTTGTGCAAAATAGCGCGGGATGTTGCGGTGCAACGTTGTCCGGTTGTGCCGAACGCGCCCCACAGGATGCCATCCAACACGAGGTCAAGATTTGCATCGGGCATAACCGCAACGGCATTCTTACCACCCATTTCAAGCGAGCATTTCTTGTTCGATGCGCCGCACTTTGCTGCGATTGCTTTACCCGTAGTTGTTGAACCCGTGAAGCCGATAAGGTTCACACCGTCATGTT
>JAEUSO010000061.1 GCA_016788605.1 Candidatus Kapaibacterium sp.
GGACAAAGTATCACGGATAACCGGTATGGATATAACCTTTGTTACGTCGGCAACAAACGACGAACAAGCACTTGCGTTACTCTCCGAATTTGGATTTCCGTTCCGTAAACACGAATAATACTACACTACTTTTAACTATGGCAACAACAGCAGTAAAAGCACGCAACGCAAAACGTAAGGAAATGGCGGCAAAATATGAAGCCCGCCGTGCGGAACTCAAGGCGGCAGGTGATTACGAGGGACTGCAAAAACTCCCGCGCAACAGTATGTCAATCCGTGTGCGCAGCCGTTGCACCCTTACCGGTCGCGGTCGTGGCGTGTACCAAAAGTATGGTCTGTGCCGCAACAAATTCCGCGAATTGGCTTTGGAAGGCAAAATACCGGGTGTGCGTAAGGCAAGCTGGTAATAGCAGACCCATTAAAGATTCTACATCAGTAGATTTATTGAAATATGCACACGAAAAGTACTCGTGAGCATTTTTCTTATCGGCGAAGTATTGCGCTACGGAACAATTTCTGTAACTTCGCGGCTCGCAAATTAAATGCGGGCAAAAATGCTCCATTGATTTCATACCGATACGTCCTGCCAGCGTGGAACAGGATACGGTCGGTAGGCGGATGAAAAACCATCCGCTCAACTAATAGCCACGCTTATCAATTCTCCATTCCCAACAAGAATGCCTGTTTCAGATTCGATTGGTGATTTTCTCACCCGACTACGCAATGGCTTAAAAGCAAAACATAAGACAGTGGATGTACCTGCTTCTAAAATGAAAATGGCTATTGCCGCTATTCTTAAAGACCAGGGATTTATCAACGACTACGAGTACGTAAAAGAAGGACCGCAAGGGTATATCCGTGTTAAGTTGCGTTACTTTCAGGGTAAGCCGGCTATTCGCGAAATCAAGCGCGTAAGTCGTCCAGGTATCCGTAAGTATGCAGCTGCTGATGAGTTGCCCAAGGTCTATAACGGACTTGGTATTGCCGTTATATCCACATCCCATGGCGTAATGACTGACAAGCAGGCGCGGAAGGATAATGTAGGCGGTGAAGTTATTTGCACCGTGTGGTAACACCCCATTTAACTAAACAGAAATTATTTAACATTGATTGAGTACAGAGTGTTGTTTGTGCTGACACGACAACAAGTTCAACCTCAATCCTAAGGAGTAGTAACGTGTCACGAGTTGGTAAAAAGCCCATAGTCATACCGGCAAATGTCCAAGTGAATATTGCAAACGGTATTGCAAAAGTAAAAGGACCTAAAGGCGAGTTGAGTATGCCCATGCCCGTCGAGATTGCTTTCGAGCAAAATGGTACAACACTCACTTTCAGCCGTTCAAGCGAGCTGAAGCATGTCCGTGCATTGCATGGTATGGTTCGCGCCCAAATAAACAATATGATTACCGGTGTTACTTCGGGCTACAAAAAAACACTGAATGTTGTCGGTGTTGGATACAAAGTTGAGTTGAAAGGAAAGAAACTCTTACTATCGCTCGGATTCTCACATCCGGTGCTTTTTATCCCGCCTGACGGTATTGATTTCGCTACTACATCGGCTACACAGTTCGAGGTCAGCGGATTCAATAAGCAGCTTGTTGGCGAAATTGCCGCTAAAATCCGTGAGATACGTCCGCCGGAACCGTATAAAGGTAAGGGTGTGATGTATGACGGCGAATATATCCGTCGTAAAGCAGGTAAGTCAGCCGGTAAATAATCATTCAAGAAACACAACACTGAAACTGAAAAACAACAATGAGTCGCGTAAATAAAAACGATCGTCGAATTCGTCGCGCTAAAGGCATCCGCTATAGTATACATGGTACTGCTGATAAGCCCCGTCTTAGCATCTACCGTTCGTTGAACCACATCTATGCCCAGATTATTGATGATGATGCTAAATGCACATTGGTCTCGGCTTCATCGAATGATAAAGAGTTGAAGGGTGCATCGTCTTCAAAAACAGAAGCAAGTAAGAGCGTCGGTGCATTGCTTGCAAAACGTGCGGCGGCGGCAAACATCAATCAGGTTGCATTCGACCGTAACGGTTTTCTGTATCATGGTCGTGTAAAAGCGCTTGCCGACGGTGCTCGCGAAGCCGGACTCACAATTTAATTCCCGTTGAACCAAACTTGTAATCGGAGAAAACCCTCGTGGCTAAGGTAAAAGTATCAGATTTAAATCTGAAAGACAGACTTGTAAATGTTGGACGTACCGCCAAGGTAGTAAAGGGCGGTCGCCGCTTTAATTTCTCGGCTATCGTCGTTGTTGGCGATGGTCAAGGTCATATTGGTCAGGGGCTTGGCAAAGCGGGCGAAGTTGTTGACGCTGTGCAAAAAGCAACTGATGCTGCTAAAAAGTCGGTGACACGTGTACGCCTTCAGGGTAACACGATACCTCACGAGATTGTAGCTAAGTATGGATCTGCAGTAATTCTGTTGCGCCCAGCCGCACCGGGTACGGGAATCATTGCCGCCGGCGGTGTCCGTGCAGTGCTTGAGCTTGCCGGAATCCAAGATGTTTTGACGAAATCTATGGGGTCATCCAACCCGCATAATGTTGTGAAAGCAACAATCAAAGCATTGGAGTCACTCGAAGATGCCAACCAGGTGGCAATGCGCCGTGGCATTTCGGTTGAAAAAGTTGTACGAGGATAATAATTGTCATAGCACAGGGAAACCGAGTGCATTCACATTTGCGCGAAACAATACATAATACGTATGGCAAAACTTAAAATAACACAGACCAAAAGCATCATTGACCGCCTTGAAAAACAGAAGCGGACAATCGTTGCATTAGGATTGGGTCGCCCGAATTATTCGGTCATCCGCGAAAAGAACCCGCAAACGCTTGGCATGATAGAAGTGGTCAAGCATTTAGTACGTGTAGAAGAATACGAGGGCTAATCAAATATGAAGCACATAGGAAATCTCCAGTACGCGCCGGGTTCGCGTAAAAAAATGAAACGTGTTGGTCGCGGTGCCGGTTCAGGTCACGGCGGAACATCAACACGCGGTCACAAAGGACATCAGTCACGCTCCAACCACACATATAAGCGTGGTTTTGAAGGCGGGCAGATGCCGCTTACACGCCGTATCCCTAAGTTTGGTTTTACCAACATATTTCGTGTTGAGTACCAAATTGTCAATGTGTCGCAACTTCAATACTTGGTTGACCAAGGTCGTATCAGTGGCGAGGTAACACCGGAGATACTCTTCAACGTCGGTGCGGTAAGCAAGCGCACGATGCCGGTAAAGATTCTTGGCAACGGGGATATCAGTGCATCACTGAATGTGACGGCTGATAAGTTCTCAGGAAGCGCAAAGCAGAAAATTGAGCAAGCCGGAGGCACAACGAATACAAATGGCTAACTTCATCGAAACAACAAAGAATATCTTCAAGATTGAAGAACTTCGCAAGCGTATCATCTTTACTGCCCTGATGCTCGTTGTTGTACGTGTCGGTTCACAGATTACCCTGCCGGGTATCAACATAGCCGCACTTACCTCATCAACGGGCGATGGTTCCGACGGTTTGCTTGGACTGTATGACATGTTTGTGGGTGGGGCATTCAGCAATGCTGCGATTTTTGCCATGGGCATCATGCCGTACATTTCGGCATCCATCATTCTGCAACTTGCTGCAGTGTTCATGCCCGAAATAGCAAAAATGCAGCGTGAAGGTGAAGAAGGTCGCCGCAGGATTAATCAGTGGACGAGATACCTGACAGTGCTTGTGGCAATGATGCAGGCGATTGGTATCGGTATTAAGTTGCAAAGCCCGTCGTCATCAAACGGTGAGATTATGGCAGTTGATCCGGGGTTTCTTTTTATGCTCTCGACGACAGTATTGCTGACTGCAGGAACTGTATTCCTTATGTGGATAGGAGAGCAAATCACAGAACGCGGACTTGGTAACGGTATATCACTGATTATCTTTATCGGTATCGTATCACGCTTACCCGTGGCTATCCAACAAGAAATATCTTTGATTATAGCCGGAAGCCGTAACCTTGTTGTTGATCTTGTCCTTGTTGCATTTTTAGCCCTGATTGTTATGGCGGTTGTTCTGCTTACGCAGGGTGCGCGTAAAATACCAGTTCAGTACGCAAAGCGTGTTGAAGGTCGCAAGCAAATGGGCGGACATACAACATATATACCGCTTCGTGTGAATACTGCGGGCGTAATGCCAATCATCTTTGCATCGGCTGTTCTTTTTATTCCGGGAACACTCGCGCAGTTTTTCCCCGAAAGCCAGTTCATGCAAAAAGTCGCCCAGGCATTCAGCGACCGGTCATGGATTTATGCATTACTCTTTAGCGCGTTGATTGTGTTCTTTACGTATTTCTATACGGCGATAGCATTTAATCCTCGCCAGACATCCGAAGATTTGAAACGTGCACAAGGATTTATTCCGGGTGTGCGTCCAGGTAAGCCGACTGCAGATTATTTCGATTACATCCTTACCCGTATCACATTACCCGGTGCAATCTTTTTGGCAGTCATTGCTTTATTGCCCGTGTTTGTAACGAATGTTCTGGATGTTCCTTATCAGTTCGCACAGTTCTTCGGCGGTACAAGTTTGCTCATCGTTGTTGGTGTTGCGCTTGATACGCTACAGCAAATTGAGTCATACCTGCTCATGCGTCACTATGACGGCTTTATGAAGAGCGGTAAGATTCAAGGCAGGGTTGGCGGTGCACGCATGATGGCGGGCGGACGATAATAACAAAGGCGGATTCGATGGATATTCACGACACTCCGGTTGCATTGCATAGCAAAAGCGAAATCGGATTTATGGCAGAGTCCTGCGAGTTAGTGTCACGTACCATCGAACTTGTCGGCAAACACATCAAACCCGGCATTACGACACTTGAGCTGGATGAGATTGCTGAAGAGTTTATCCGGTCGAACGGCGCAGAACCGGCGTTCAAAGGATACGGAGGTCATGGTTCGGTAAAGCCGTTCCCATATACGCTCTGTATCTCGATTGATAACGAAGTGGTTCACGGAATGCCCAGACACCGCACTCTTGAGGTTGGTCAGATTGTTTCGATTGACTGCGGAGTGAAGAAAAACGGTTTTTTCGGCGACAGCGCATTCACATTCCCTGTGGGTGTTGTTTCCGAGCAAAAGCAAAAGTTATTGCGTATCACTCGTGAATCATTGGATGCAGGTGTGGCGCAGGCGGTGACCGGTAATACAAACTACGATATTGCCAAAGCGGTGCAACAGCATGTCGAGCGCAATGGTTTTTCTGTAGTGCGCGACTTGGTTGGTCACGGTGTTGGCGAAGAGTTGCATCAAGACCCTTGTGTACCGAACTTCGTACCGGGACTGCTCTACAAGAACAGATACCCCAAAACGAAATTGACACAAGGGATGACGATTGCCATCGAGCCGATGGTCAATACAGGCACTTTTCAAGTGCATACTGCATCCGACGGCTGGACAATCGTAACAAACGACGGAAAACCGGCTGCTCATTTCGAGCATACGGTGGTGGTGGAGGCAGGTAAGCCCGTAGTGCTGACCTATTTCCCCGACCAAACAACAACTATGTAGAACAATCATTATTCGCAATGCCCAAACAAGATCTTATCACAGTTGACGGAGTAATCGAGGAAGTTCTTCCGAATACGCAGTTTATCGTCAAACTTGATAACGGTCATAAAGTGTTGGCGCATATCAGCGGAAAAATGAGGATGAATTTTATCAAGATTCTTGCCGGAGACAAAGTGACGGTAGAGCTATCGCCCTACGACTTGTCGAAAGGAAGAATCACGTATCGCTATAAATAAGCAAGACCAGTATGAAAGTACAAGCATCGGTTAAGAAGCGCGACCCTAACGACAAAATCGTTAAGCGCAAAGGACGTGTGTACGTCATCAACAAAAAGAATCCACGAATGAAACAACGTCAAGGATAATAGGAGTATTATGGCACGTATCGCCGGTATAGACCTCCCGCGTGGCAAGCGCGGCGTCATTAGTTTAACGTACATTTTCGGTGTTGGCAAAGCCACGGCAAGTCAGATTCTTGCTAAGGCGGGCATTGACGAAAGCAAGCGCACACACTCGTGGACAGACGAGGAGATTGCACGCATCCGCCAAGTCATTGCCGAGTACAAAACCGAAGGTCAGCTTCGCAGTGAAATCCAACTGAACATCAAACGGTTGATGGATATTGGATGCTATCGAGGATTACGCCACCGTCGCGGACTTCCCGCACGCGGTCAGCGCACACGTACCAACTCCCGTACCCGCAAGGGTCGCCGTAAAACGGTTGCAGGAAAGAAGAAAGCGGCTCGCAAGTAAAAGCGGGATGTTTCATTCGGGATATGTGCTGTTTCAACTGCACCAGCCCTGTATGTTACCGTTTGGTATGGCAATGCACCTATTCAGGTGTAACTACACACAGAATATCATCTATCTAATTCAAGTCAGAAATGGCAGCAGCTAAACGTAAAGTAAAACGTAAAATAGT
This sequence comes from Candidatus Kapaibacterium sp., assembly GCA_016788605.1. Taxonomy (GTDB): domain Bacteria; phylum Bacteroidota; class Ignavibacteria; order Kapaibacteriales; family NICIL-2; genus JAEUSO01. The sequence goes on from JAEUSO010000061.1 coordinate 6,486, forward strand.
AGCCGACGTTCATGGTAAAGCGTTCGTTCGTGCTACATTCAACAACGTCATCGTAACCGTTACCGATTCGTATGGCAATGTTCTTGCATGGTCGTCGGCTGGTAAAAACGGTTTTCGCGGATCGAAGAAGAATACACCATATGCAGCGCAGGTTTCCGCTGAAAAAGCAGGGCGCGATGCATTTGAAATGGGTCTGCGTAAAGTGGATGTGAGTGTTCGCGGTCCGGGATCGGGACGTGAAGCTGCTATACGCGCATTTGCCGCTGCCGGCTTGGAGGTTCTTTCCATCGTGGACAAGACGCCAATCCCGCACAATGGCTGCCGTCCACCGAAACGCCGCCGTGTATAATAACATACGCACGTGTTATTCACCGACTCGAAGTAGAGTTTTTACCCGCGATAGAAAGCGTGAAACACAAATAGAGCAGGTGATTCCGGCAACTATTGTTCTGTAACATGCGACGAGATACACCTTGTATCGAAATAACTGTACAGACGGGTTTGCGAAACCCTGACAAAACCGCACCTTGTGACATTTACTAACATACATGACAACTGACAACAGAAGTATGAACGCACCCATGCAAATGCCCGAACGGGTTATCACGGAAGATGTTGGTTCGCAGTACCACAGCAAATTCATCCTTCAGCCGCTCGAAGAGGGTTATGGGGTGACTGTAGGTAATGCATTACGCCGCGTTATCTTATCCTCAATCCCCGGCTCGGCTATTGTTGGTGTAAAGATTACAGGCATTGTTCATGAGTTTCAAACCATACCCGGTGTGGTGGAAGACATGAGCGAGATTATCCTGAATTTGAAGGATGTTCGCCTGAAAAATGACGACAAGAAAAATACCCGCGTCGCATTCAAAGTTAAAGGATCGGGCACATGGACGGCGAAAAGCATTCAGGACTCTTCGGCAAATGTGGAAGTACTCGATCCAAACCACTACATTGCCACCCTTGGTAGTGATGCAGAGTTTGATGTTGAGCTTCGCATAGGTCGCGGTAAAGGATATATTCCTGCCGAGGAAGCTGTAACAACAGATTATCCAGTGGGAATGATTCCGATAGATGCAATCTATACACCTATCAAGAATGTTATTTACAATGTCGAGCCATTTCGCGTAGGTCAGAAAACCGACTATGAGCGACTTGTTCTTGATGTACAGACAGACGGTAGCATAACTTCGCAAGAGGTGATTGAACAGGCATCCAGAATACTGCTCGACCATGTGAACCTCTTTGTTGGATTTAACTTCAGCGAGAAAAGCGACGGCGTGGTTATTCCTGTTACCGACCCCGCAGAAGAAGAAGCAAAATCAGCAGAGTTCCAAAAGATTCGCCGCCTGCTATTACAACAAGTGGACGACCTTGAACTCTCGGTTCGTGCACACAACTGCCTTAAAGCGGCAAATATCAAGTCCGTATCAGAACTCGTTGCCTTGAACGAAGCCGACCTGCTGAAATTCCGTAATTTCGGTCGTAAGTCGCTGTCGGAATTGACCGATATGGTACAAAACATGGGCTTGGTGTTCGGCATGAACGTCGAGAAATATATTAAGGAACTTCCTAAGCCGGTCGAGGCATAATCACGATACTATAATCAGAATATCAGAACGCCATGAGACACTTAAAAAAAGGTCGTAAACTCAAACGCACATGGAGCCACCGAAAGTCGCTTCTGAGTAACCTTGCGACATCGCTCATTATTCAGGATGAGAAGCGAATCAAAACCACCCTTGCTAAAGCAAAGGAACTGCGTCCGTTTATTGAGGGCTTGATTACGAAAGCCAAAAACGCAGTCATCCGCGAGCGCAATGGCGAGTTTGCCAACGGACACGTGGATGTGCACCAGCGCCGCGAGGTTGCTAAGGTTATTCGTAGCAAAGAAGCGGTACAAGAACTCTTTGATACGATTGCATTAACCGTGTTAGAGCGCAATGGCGGCTACACACGCATTATCAAGTTGGGTCAGCGTCGTGGCGACGGAGCTGAAGAGGCGATTATTCAACTTGTTGATTTTGCCCCGAAACAAGACGGTGCGACTTCAACACGCAGGAAGACAAAATCAGCAAAAGCACCGAAAGCTGCTCCGGTGGTTGCTGCGGTTACAGAAACAGTCGCCGACGCACCTGTGGTTGAAGAGATTAAAGATGTTGTAACCGAGATTGCCGAAGCACCGGAAACAGTTGCCGATGCTGTGGAAGAAACAGTTGCCGACGTTGCTGTTGCTGCGGAAGAAGCAAGCGATGCTGCACCGGAATCAGCCGCCGAACCTGAAGCACCCGCTGCCGAAGGAACTACAAATGAAGGCGAAGAACCAAAGGCATAGTACCAAAACAACGACAGTCACAAACGCCGGAATACACAACATTCCGGCGTTTCGTATTTGAAGGAATATGAACGGATGAAACAACTCAAAGCGGCTTTTTGGCGTGGTGCGGTAAGTATGGAAACATTACCCGAGCACCCTTTTCCTGAAATTGCGTTCGTCGGACGGTCGAACGTCGGGAAATCGTCGCTGCTTAACAGTTTGGTCTTGCTCAAGAATCTGGCGCATGTCAGCCAAACTCCCGGTAAAACACAACAGATCAACTTCTATCCCATTGAGTCAAAATGGATGTTCGTGGACTTGCCCGGCTACGGTTATGCCAAAGTATCGAGAGAGGAACGCGAAAAATGGCAGAATTTCAACAACTCTTTTTTACTCAAGAGTCCGCAACTCGCTCTTGTCTGCATATTGGTGGACAGCCGCCACGACCCGATGCCAAGCGATTTGGCATTGATTGAATTGATGGAGAATGCACAGCGTCCGTATGTTGTGGTATTGACCAAGACCGATAAATTGAAACCGACGGTGATGAACGAGCGGCACGAGCAACTAAAACAGCTTGTTCAGTATTGCAACTTTTGTGTGGATGTGCTGCCATACTCTGTGGAAGTCAGGCGCGGGCGTGACGAACTCTGGGGCGTTATTAAGCGGCTTGCGGCGCAATTCAGTGAACGTATCTCGCAGAATACAAATACAGAACCAACCGCAGAAAATAGTAACGACTCGATACGCGCCACGCAAATGAATGGAGAAAGGTGATACTATGGCAAAGAATATACAATCACAGAAGGCAGATAGACAGCCGCACGTCGGTATCATCATGGGTAGCGACAGCGACCTTGCCACGATGCGTGAAGCATACACAGTTCTTAAGGAGTTCGGCGTACCGTGCGAACTGAAAGTTGTATCAGCCCACCGCACACCCGACGATATGGCGGACTACGGACGGACAGCATACGGCAGGGGGCTTCGTGTCATAATAGCGGGTGCGGGTGGTGCGGCACATTTGCCGGGTATGGTTGCCTCGCATACTATCCTTCCGGTTATCGGTGTGCCTGTGGTTGGCAAAACTCTTGGCGGGCTGGATTCGTTGTACTCAATCGTGCAAATGCCTGCGGGAGTACCGGTGGCAACAGTGGCAATCGGCGGAGCAAAAAATGCCGGATTACTTGCAGTGCAAATACTTGCCACGTCGGATAAACGTCTCTCGAAAAAACTTCACGACTACAAGACGCGCATAGCGGATGAGTCGAGAAAGAAGAATGAAACATTAGATATCGAATAACAATCAGTTTCCTTATTCTGATAAAAGGTGCGATTGTACATAACGTTCATATTAACCTTCATAGTGCTATTTGATTGAATTGCTACATGTGATATACATTATGTTGAAGCAATAATACATGTGTTGCAGCAACGAACATTATACAGTAAGGTATCATGTTGAACGAACAACGTCATACAGATATGAACGAACAATTTGAGATGAAACAGGATCCGCCCCATTCACAGCACATAGTAGAAATTCTCAAATTCATACTGAGATATAAATGGCTGATTATGATCAGTGCTGTGATTTCAGCGGGAGTTGCAGCATTTGTTGCATTCAGCTATATGCCTAATAAATACACGGCGTCTGTTAATGCCGTTCCACCAAAGAAGTCGTCATCAATGGACGGGATATTAGGGTCGGTGTCGAGTACACTGAAAGATATTGGATTAACAAGGGTGATGGGTAAGAAATCAGACGGATATGAGTTCATGGTTTTACTGAACAGCAGAACATTGAGGGACTCTCTGATTAAAAAATATAATTTGTATCAGAGGTATGACATTCAGCCCGGAAAACATAATATCATGTATGATGAGTTATCAACGCGGCTGGATATTAGTTCGGAACAAGAAGGTAACTACGTAATCAGTTACACGGATGAAGATCCAAAGATGGCTGCTGACATTGCTAATTACTGTATTGACCTTGCTAACGTGATGGCAAGAGAACTCGACCAACGGGAGAATCAAGTCATCCTGCGGCAATTTGACGAGAAAATTCAAGCCACCAATGCAACAATAACACAAATACAAGATTCACTTTCATTATATGCTAAGGAATCTTTGATGTATTCACCATTGGATCAGGCAAAGGCGGCTGCAAATGCAGTGGCTGAAACAAAAGCACAAGCTCTGCAGGCAGAAATAAAACAAAGTATCATTGCATCCGCTATGGGTGAGGATGACCCACTAACAGTACAGCAAAAACAAGTAGCATCAGAATTGCGTGCAAAAGCACTTGATATAGAAAACAAGCCGGGATTCTTAGGTGATTTTTCATTGCGTAATGCACCGGCGGCGGCTACAAAATACCTTCGTATGTACACTGAACTTGAAACGATGATGAAGGTCAAAGCATTCCTGTTGCCATCGTATGAGCAAACAAAGCTTGATCAGGTAAAGGAATCATATTCATTATACGTTTTGGATAAGGCGATTCCACCATCAAAAAAATCAGGACCAAAGCGCAGTTTAATAATCGCCGGTGCGTTTGTAGCCGGTGGACTGGTTGTTCTTGGATTGCTCTTGTTAGTCCGTGGCATACAAACAATCCGACGAATGATGCTTCATCATTCATGATGGCGCAGTAATGAAACGCATTCATACTATCACGAACATCGCTTCAGCAATCAATCGGAGCACATGACTATCTATGGATGACTTGCGTCTTTTCAGAAGCAAAGGTGAATACGGAATGATTGTAGCAGCCGTTGTCTCTGCTATTTGTATAGGATTGTTATCATATCGGTTGGAACTTGGTATCTGGATTATTCCTGCCATTGTCGTTGGGCTGTATGCGCTGAATGTATTCTACCATAATCCGAAAATTTGGGTCTATACCGCTGCTGCTTCAATGGGTGCGTTTGTAACAACGAGCGGTGAGGGAGTTAGTATTATCGAAGTTCTCATAGTTGCGTTGAATGCCGGTGGAATTTTAGTGTGGATTATATGGAAACTCTTAGTCACGGAAGAATACCACGCAGTGTTCAGGGGTTGGTTTGACTTCCTGTATATTCTGTACATTGTGTGTAGCATTTTTACGGTTATTCCATCCATCTATCATGGTGGTACGTTCTTTACATGGGCGCAAGAATGGTATATCGTATTAATTAGCTTATGGTACATGCCAATCAGATATTATCTAAAGACCGAGAAGGATTGGCTAATACTGTTGGGGTGTATGATTTTTTCTGCCGTCTGGGTAACAGTAAGTGTGGTGCTTTTTTATCAGTTGTTGGTAAAGAGCAGTATGTATGCATATCAGCTTACCGGACTGAGGCATAATCATGCAATAGGTATTGCAACCATCGCCGGATGCGCTACAGTGCTTGTACGCTCGAAGCTGCGTTTTATATGGCAACTGATACTTGCCGGAAGTATAGCTGCGTGTTTTGTTGGTGTTGTGGCATCATTCGGACGCACCGGAATGCTCGCCGCTGTCATTTCGTTAGTCGTTGTTTTGTTATTATCCCATTGGAAAGGGACGCTGCGCGTGTTGATGTACATGGTGCTGTCGTTCGCCGCTGTTTCAGCCGTTGTGACAGTAAAGTTCGGCAGTGTTGCCCCTATTATTGGAAAAGTGCTTTCTAATCGCGTGTTATCATCTTCGAAAGGACTAAAAGATCCTACGGTGATTCAACGACTGCAAGAAAAGAATAAAGTCCTGGAGCTTATTGCCAAATCACCGGAGTTCGGTCATGGAATAAACGTGGAATATGCATACTACGATTCACTCTTACGGTACTCATGGAAACATACGTATGTTCATAACGGCTATGTCGGTATGTTCTTCAAAGTTGGGGTTGCACTCGGTATATTGTTTTACTTGTTAATTGTGGTGCATCTTTTTCGACTTGTCTATGTTTTGTTTGTGGTGAGGAAAGGTGAGGGCTTGGTGTATCTGCGTGTATCATGCGCGCTTATTGTGTTTCTGTTTGCAGCACACCTGACCGAAACGCAGTTCTTCTGGAAACAGTCATCCTATGCATTTGCATTGAGTTTGGCACTATACTACTATACTGTGGATAGATTCGGTTATCAAAACCGTCTTCAGGTTCACGGGTAACCTGCCCGCCGTCCCTTTCCCCGACCCAGTATTCCTTCCGCGTGTGGAGGCGGAGGTAACTTCCTTTCGTGGCGGACTGCGAATTTTCGCTTGTCTTTATTTCTCAATCCGTTATT
>JAEUSO010000062.1 GCA_016788605.1 Candidatus Kapaibacterium sp.
ATTCGCAAGGACATCATCAAATCGTTAGTCAGTGCCGGTTCAGGGCATAGCGGCGGTCCGCTTGGTTCGGCAGACATCTTCGCCGTGATGTATTTCGGCGGATACAAACGCTATAACCCGAATGATTGGTGGACTCCACGCGACCGTTTTGTCCTTAGTGCAGGTCACATGGCTCCGGTGATGTATGCAACGCTTGCCAACACAGGTGCGTTCCCAAAAGCGGAACTTGGCACGTTACGCAAGTACAACACACGTCTGCAAGGACACCCCGGACGTGATATGGGTCTCCCCGGTGTGGAAACTTCTTCCGGTTCGCTTGGTCAGGGAATCTCGATTGCCGTTGGTATGGCGATGGCGGATAAACTGCTTGACAAAAACGACCGCCGCGTATTCAGCTTAACAGGCGACGGCGAATTGCAGGAAGGCAGTGTTTGGGAAGCTGCAATGAGTGCAAGCCACTTCAAACTCGATAACTTCTGCTGGATTATTGATAACAACGATTGCCAGATTGACGGGCGCGTTCCCGATGTGATGAATGTCTATCCTATTGTGGATAAATGCAAGAGCTTCGGCTTTGATACGATTGTCGTTGATGGGCATAACTACGCCGAGCTTGTTGCCGCATTCGATCGCTTCCTTGAAAATCAGAAAAACAATACCGGCATCCCGACGGCGATCATTGCCAAAACATACATGGGACATGGCGTTTCGTTTATGAATGACAAGTTTGAGTGGCATGGCAAACCGCCGAATAAAGAGCAAGCGCAAACGGCACTCGAAGAACTTGCCACAAAAGACATATCCATGAACTAATCCATCACCAAACTGAAGAATACACACATGCAAGAAATTCAAAAATTAGGAATGAAACCCACGCGCTTCGGCTTCGGCGAAGGTTTGGTTGTGTTGGGCGAAAGGTATGATAATGTTGTTGTGCTTGGCGGTGATATTACCGGCTCGGTGATGACATCCTATTTCAAAGAAAAATTTCCCGAACGGTTTTTCTCGATTGGTATTGCCGAGCAAAATGCAACCACGATTGCCGCAGGGCTCGCACTGACAGGCAAGATTCCGTTCTTTGCAAGCTACGGCGCGTTCTGTGCGCTGCGGAATGCCGATCAACTCCGTATAAGCGTTTGCTATAACGAAGCCAACGTGAAAATCGGCGGCGGTCATGCCGGTATCAGCGTCGGACCCGATGGAGCAACTCACCAAGTGCTCGAGGAAGTCGCATTTCTCCGCACTCTCCCCCACATGACGATGATTGTTCCGGCTGACTTCGAGGAGGCAAAAAAAGCTACAATCGCAATGGGCGAGAAAGTCGGTCCGGCGTATATCCGTTTCGGTCGCTCGCCTGTGCCGATGTTCACCACGCCCGACTCACCGTTCGTACTCGGTAAGGCAAACCAACTCACCGAGGGTAACGATGTTGCCATCATCACAAATGGTTGGATGGTGTGGGAGTCAATCGTTGCGGCGCAAGAGTTGGCAAAGCGCGGTATTAAGGCGCGTGTTATTAACATGCACACAGTCAAGCCGTTCGATGTGGAAGCCGTTGTTACCGCTGCACGCGAATGCGGCTGCATCGTTACCGCCGAAGAGCATCAGGTCTATGCCGGACTTGGCGGTGCGGTTGCTGAAGTTGTTTGTAAAAACGCCCCTGTTCCGATTGAGTTTGTCGGGGTAAAAGACAGTTTTGGCGGAAGCGGCGAACCCGAAGAACTCATGGAGAAATTCGGACTCACGTGGAAGCAAGTATATGCTTCGGCACTTGTGGCAATGGAACGCCGCGACAAAGGGTCGAGCGGTTTCCGTCCCCTAACAGACATACCCGTCTATTCCGCCGAACCGGCGTTGGCATAACCGGATGATGATGATTCGTAGAGCCGTGTTCCGCAAGGGCGCGGCTTTTTTTTATGTGTTATCATTTTCTTAACAGTGCCGCTATGTAACTCTCGAAGCCGCATACCGCTCTATTGTTCAACATTGCAACCATATTATTCTCTGTATCCCATGAAAGCACTCCTTATGGCAACAACAGTAGCACTGATGGCTACCGGCGCACAGGCGCAACAAGCAACAACATCAACCGCCAACGACATCAAGAAGACATCCGTCACGGTCTATAACAGCGGCTTCGGGATTGTCCGCGAACAGCGCGTAATCAAGTTGGAAAAAGGCGCGAACCTGCTCCGTTACGAGGACGTTGCCTCAACCATTGACCCGACTTCAATCAGCATCAAATCGCTCACACAACCCGATGCACTTGCCGTACGCGAACAGAATTACCAATACGACCTGCTTACTCCCACATCCATACTCAATAAATCCGTCGGCAAGAAAATCCGTTTCAAACGTATGCAAGGCACTCAGTCCGAAATCATCGAAGGAACGTTGCTCAATCCGCCGACCAATATTATCAATTCGCCCGATGGCTCGCAGAATACCTATAGCGGACTTGTTATCCGCACGAACGACGGAAAAATCATTCTCAATCCTGTCGGCGAGGCAATCCTCGATGAAGTTCCATCCGGTTTGGTTGCGCGTCCCTCGCTTGTGTGGCTTCTCAACGCCGCAAAATCAGGCGAGCAAACCACCGAAGTCGCCTACATGGCAAACCAGATGCAATGGAAAGCCGACTATGTTGCGGTGGTCAATGAAACAGATACCAAAATGGACTTGACCGGATGGGTAACGCTTGATAACAAAAGCGGCGGAACGTACTCCAACGCACAGCTGCAACTCATTGCGGGCGATGTGCGCCGCGTTCAGGAAGAACAACCCATGTACCCCAAAATGGCACGCGGATATATGACGATGGAAGCCGCATCCGCTCCCGAATTCAAAGAGGAATCCTTCTTTGAATACCACCTCTACACACTCGATGCGCCCACCACCATACGCGACAACGAAACCAAGCAAATGCAACTGATGAGTGCCGCAAACGCGGGCATCAAGAAGAAGCTCATCTTCGACGGCTCGCGCTACAACTTTTCGGGTGGAATGCCCGGCGGCGGTGCTGCAACCGACGAGCAAAAAGCGGCGGTCGTTGTTGAGATAAAAAATGAACAGGCGAACAACATGGGAGTGCCGCTGCCCAAGGGCAAAGTGCGCGTCTATAAAGCCGATCAACGCGGCAACCTGCAATTCGTCGGCGAAGACCGCATTGACCACACGCCGAAAGACGAACTCGTCCGCCTCTACATCGGCGATGCCTTTGATGTTGTGGGCACGCGCAAGCAAACATCGGTGAATCAAATCAGCGACCGTGTGAACGAAACATCCTACGAGATCACCATCCGCAACCGTAAGGAAACAACCGCCGACGTCAGTGTTGTCGAGCATTTCTGGGGCGACTGGCAAATCACCCAAAAGAACACACCCTTCGAAAAGCTCGATGCCCGCTCCGTCGAATTCCCGCTCACACTCAAAAAAGGCGAATCAAAAACCATTACGTTCACCGTCCGAACAAAGTGGTAATCCTTCGCTAACAACCCAAACTAAACCAGCCAAACGGGGAGTTGCTTACGCAAGCGGCTCCCCTCCTTTTTTTTCACCCCAACCCTCCACCTGCCGGAAAGCGCAGCCCGTTTTCACCCAATCGTTCTTGCGTTGTGCTTTCTAAGAATACCGTTCACAGATTCAGAAGACCAAACGCAGTTTCCAACCTAAACCAGATATACATCAATCAAGAGCATCGTAACGAAGCATGTTTCCTGTCCAGGGGGTGCACCTTCGTTACCTGCTGCTGCACTGTCTATTTAGTTTAGTTTGTCCGAGCTAACACATTTGTCGGTGTCAGCCCGATAGGTATTAATTATTTGTATTGAATGTTATGTTCTTTATATCATTTTTGTCAATGCCAAACCAAGTCCGATGATAATACACAGTTGTCTCAAAAGTGCTTGCGAGTCGATTAGCAACAACTGCAACTAAATTGTCATTAATCCATTTTGTGTCGTTAGCCGAAGGATGATTTTTATGAATTGATAAAACAATTCCAAAATTACAATCAGGCGGAGTTGAGTCGTCCCACTCTTGTAGTGTTCCTTTTTCATATGGTCGGGAAACATTATACTCAATGTTTTCAAATTCAATTAGACCCCATTCAGTTTCATTTTCAGCTTCAAGGTGCATTTCTGGTAGACCTAAAGAAGTTTTAAATTTCGCGCAAAAGTCCCCCAGTTCAAGTGGGCTATAAAGTGATAAATGCTCTTGTCTTTTTGTCTGGTCAGCGCGCATTGTCGATTTATGGTTGTTTGTCGGTCAGCAGTTGCACATAATGGAGCGGGCGGTAGGTGCAGTGGCGGATTTCGGAGTACTAAACTGTCAAGCTACCACTAAAGTTTATTCGGAGCCGAAAAGTTTCTGCCACCATGAACGCCCCGCTTTTGGCAAGGTTCTGTTATAGGCTGTCCTTTCGTCCTTTCTGTCTAAATCTTCGTAATTATATGAATTTGTCGTTAGAGATTCGTCTTTGAAATAACCCCAAAAGGTTTCGCGTCTATTTGGATTGGTTATATAGTCGAGATAGTTTACGCAATTGTCTGAGTCGAACTCGAAAGTAACATTTCCTTTTGCATAAAGCTTTAGGTCACAGGCTCCATAAGGAAAATATATTGATGTGTCAAGGCAGTATTCAAAACACTCATTGTCGATATTTTCAAGTGTCCATTCTCTTTTAAATTCGACTTGATTCCCATGTTTGTCTTTTAGAAACTCTCCGCTGTCATAAGGTGATATTGATATTTTTCCAGCTACAACATTCTTGAAAGTCAAAGTCCCAAAACCCTGAATTGCCGTTTCGTTACCTGGTGTCTTTTCTCTAATGGATTTTATTTTAACCTCTTTACTAATGTCAACGTATTTTGTCCAATCAAAGTCAGGCATTAGTCCCGCACCCCAAACCTTAAACGAAACAGTCGGGGGAAGAAAAGTCGCAGCATCAAAAAAGATTGTCTTGCTGTCGTAAAAGCTGACAGTACTGTGCTCGAATTTTTGTTTTGTCAAGTCAACTAATACTTTCATTCTGTTTTTATGCGTCAATTAGGGTTGCCTATAATGGAGCGGTCAATAGGTGAAGTTCGCAGGATTTTCTTTGCTGACCAATTGCCTCTCACCTGCAACTTAGCATCAGGGTTGAATATTGCAAACGGTATTTGTTGATAGCATAACGCAAGAACGGTTGGGTGAAAGCGGGCTGCACTTTCCGGCAAGGGGAGGGTTGGGGAAGGGGAAAGGCGTGCGCCGGATGTGGTTTAAACTGTGTTACAACATTACTTAGCGCAATATCTTTTCGATTCCTCGATCGGGTATTTGTTGTTTAGATCTATATCATTATAGCTTTTAGCTCTTCCCCAAAAGAAGATTCGTTCAAACACGGGCAAGAGCTTCTTATCCTTAATCTTCGCTAAAAAATACTCTTCGTGTTCCTTTTCTTTAATACCCATTTCGTAGAGGATACTGTTATGATCCAGAATATCTATTTCGTGGAAATACTTCATCATTCTAAAGTATTCGCAAACATTGCCACTCTCTAAACGTCCGGCGAAGTAAAATGGCATAAACCATCCAATGACATGGCATGAATATGAGATTATCTTACCGATAATGTGAAATTTTATCTCGTAGTATTGTGATACAGGTATATCATACCTATTCATTATCTCAAGAACATGCTCGCGGTGATTCCATTCATCATTTTCTATTTGTTTGATTGCATTCTTTTCCTCTATATCCTTAACAGAATTTGCGTGTCCTTGATAAGCAAATGCGGCAGCTTTTTCAGCTGAGTATGCTCGTTGTAACAGGTCAGCTAACTCGGTATGGGCGATTGTATTTTTCACAGATTACATGTTAAACTGATTATGCAATTATATGATAGTCGCAGGTTCGACTCACTCTTATTATGCCCGCTCGATAACGACTGCCAAGCCCTGACCCACGCCAATACAGAGGGATGCAACGCCATAGCGTGTTCCTGTGCGCTGCATGGTGCGGGCAAGGTGACCGGTGACACGTGCACCGCTCATGCCAAGCGGGTGACCGATGGCAATTGCGCCGCCGTCTATATTTAGGATGTCGGGATTCACGCCGAGCTCGCGTTGGCACGAAAGCACTTGCGATGCAAATGCTTCGTTGATTTCCACAAGACCGATGTCGGCAATGCTCAAGCCCGCTTTTGTCAGTGCGCCGCCGATTGCATAGACGGGTCCGATGCCCATGATGCGCGGGCTGACACCTGCGGCATGACCTGCTACGTACCGTGCAATTGGTTTCAGATTGTGGGTGCGGACTGCGTCCTCGCTTGCAAGTATCATGGCGGCTGCACCATCGTTGAGCGAGGAAGAATTACCTGCCGTTACCGAGCCGCCTTTGCGGAATGCCGCACCAAGTTTGGCAAGTTTGTCGAGTGTTGTGTCGGCGCGGGGTTGCTCGTCGGTAGCAACGACAATATCATCGCCTTTGCGTTGCGGAATGCGGACGGGGACAATCTCGTCGTTGAAGTGTCCGGCTTGTTGCGCGGCAATGGCGCGTTGATGCGAGCGTAGTGCAAACGCATCCTGGTCTTCGCGGCTGATAGTGAATTTTTCAACGAGGTTTTCTGCGGTTTCGCCCATCACTTCCAAGGGGAAGAGTTTTTCCATAGCGGGATTGGGATACCGCCAGCCAAGTGCGGTGTCGTACGCCGTCAGGTTGCCGAACATGGCGGCACCGCTGCTGTTTTTTGGTAGCGAGTACGGAGCGCGCGACATGGACTCAACACCGCCCGCAATAATTATCTCCGCTTCGCCGCTGCGAATTGCACGCGCACCTTGAATCACCGCCTCGAGCGACGACGCGCAGAGCCGGTTCACGGTTACGCCCGGTACGCTATCGGGCATACCGGCAAGCAAGAGTGCCATTCGCGCAATGTTGCGGTTGTCTTCGCCCGCTTGGTTGGCGCAGCCCAAAATAACATCATCAACAGCGGCAGGGTCGAGTGCTGTGCGGTTGAGCAGCTCGCGCAGAATGCCCGCAGCCATATCATCGGGACGGACACCGGCAAGCGAGCCGCCGTATTTGCCAACAGGTGTGCGTATCGGTTCGCAGAGATAAACAGTTTTCATAGTTGTATGTGTGTTCGTTAGGTAGTGTTGAGTTGTGTGATGGTGTTCCGTCAGGTACGCGCCGCCGAGCCATGTTTGTGCATTCGCAACGCTTTACTATTCACCTCGAAATCCAATCGCCGGAATGACGGCGAATCACCCGCTTGTAGTTTTTTCTGCGCCACAAATCCAATCATTGCAGCGTTATCGAGTGAATAACTGGCACGCGGAGCAACAAAATGAATGTTCTTTTTACGAGCTGCTATTGCCATTTCTTGACGTAGTGCAGAGTTAGCCGAAACACCGCCTGCAATCACGATTCCCGATGCCGCATATTCTGTTGCTGCACGAATGGTTTTTTGAACAAGCACATCAACGATTGCGGCTTGCAACGAGGCGCAGATGTCGGGAAGCATGTTGTGTGGAACACCGTCAGGATGATGTGTTTGCAAGTAATGCCGCACTGATGTTTTCATACCGCTGAAGCTGAATTCGAACGATTGCGAATGAAGCAACGGACGTGGAAATTCGATGGCGCTGGGATTGCCTTGACGGGCAAGTGCGTCAATCAAAGGACCACCCGGATAACCAAGCCCCAGCATCTTTGCCGTTTTATCGAATGCTTCACCGGCTGCGTCATCGCGTGTAGAGCCGAGTATGGCGTAGGATGAATATGACTCGACGAAAAAGAGCGACGTGTGTCCGCCGCTCACAACTAACGTCACCGCCGGAAACTGAAGTGTATCATCCTCTAAAAAACCGGAGTAGAGGTGTCCCTCGATATGATTGACAGGCACGCAAGGAATGTTGTATTTCAACGACAGCCCTTTGGCGAAATTTGTTCCAACCAAAAGCGCACCTGCAAGTCCGGGAGCGGTTGTGCAGGCAAGGGCATGAACATTACCCATACCGATTCCCGCTTCGTCGAGTGCGGCGTTCAGGACGTGTGTAATGGATTCGATGTGTGCGCGTGAGGCGAGTTCGGGAATCACTCCGCCCCATTTGCTATGGATAAGCTGCGAGGATATGATATTGCTAAGAACATCAGTTCCGTTAAGAACGGCGACGGATGTTTCATCGCACGATGATTCGATTGCTACAAGCATTCTTGGGTGTTACGTGGGTTTCGATACGAAAATACCATCTTGCCCGCGCATAGAGTCGCGCTTCATGGGGGATAGTCCGCCCGACCGCTATCTTTGTGGCGAGTAGCGCATTCTTCATTCACATTAATACCGCGAAACCATGAAAGGATTGTATTACGGCGATTACCTGCACTTGGAAAAAATTCTAGGCGCACAAGAACTTGAATCGGCAAAGCACGGCAAGCCCGCCCACGAGGAAATGTTGTTTATTATCGTCCATCAGGCATTTGAACTCTGGTTCAAGCAAATAATGCACGAACTTGGCGATGTGGTTGAGATTCTTGGCAGGGACTACGTGCCCGAAGCAGATGTGATGAAGGCATTGGCTCGCGTGCAACGGGTGAATAGAATTCTGACGATGATTCCCGAACAGTTTAGCATTCTTGAGACAATGACTCCGCGCGAGTTTATGGAGTTCCGTGACTACTTGTATCCTGCAAGCGGCTTCCAGTCGTGGCAGTTCCGCATGTTTGAAATTTCGCTCGGTGTGCCGGAGGCAAAGCGTCTGCAAATAGATGTTAACGGCTACATGGCGCGGCTGAACGATGCTGATAAAGCAACTGTTGAAGCAACACTTGCCAAGCCCTCGCTTGCAGATACGGTTGAGCGGTGGCTTGAAAAGCTTCCTTTTATGGAAACCGATGGATACGCATTCTGGAACGAATACCGTTCTGCCGTACAAAATATATTCGACCACGACCGCGCTGAACTTGACAATGTGGACACACTCACCGATGAAGAGCGAGCAAAGCAACTCCGACAGATTGCCGCTTTGGAGGCAAACTTCAACGCACTTTTTGTGGGCGAGGCATTTGAACAACTGCGCGCACAGGGAGCAAAACGGTTCTCGCAACGAGCCACGTTAGCGGCACTCTTCATCACAGTATATTCCGAAAAGCCATTGCTTACAACACCATACAGGTTGCTCGACGCGCTTTTAGAAATGGATAAGCTCATCAGTGTGTTCCGCTACCGCCATACGGTGATGGTTTCGCGCATGATTGGTCAGCGCACAGGAACAGGCGGATCGAGCGGTTTTGACTATTTAATGCGGACGGTAACGCAACACCGCGTGTTCACCGACTTCGCAGATTTAAGCAGCTATATCTTGCCATCGTCGCGCATTCCAAACCTGCCTGACGTGATTGCAAAGCAACTTCACTTTGTCGCCGAAAGCTGACCAGATGGCTGGGCAACACAATGCCGGGAAAGAAACGTATCTCGATTACATCCGCTCCGTCCGCTTTGCTCAAGCATATACCGAGTGCTGCGGACTGTTTGCCGAATATTCGGGCACGCTACCTGTTTCACAAATAACAAAACTGCGTTCGGTGTTAAACCTGACACATGACGAGTTTTCATTAGTACTACGCTTGGCGGAAGGGGAGTATCATGCGAAACGAAAGGGGAAGTATGTTGAAGGTTGTCTGACACTCCGCGAAATGATGGAGCAAAGCACGCATCCCGGAATTGCCCGCCGTCATGCAACGCAGTTTGCAGGGTGCAATCACGTTTTGGAACTCTGCACAGGCAGCGGTACGGATACCCGCGCCATAGCCGCTAACGCAACGAACGTTTCAACCATCGAGCGAAATCCGCTTTACGCCGCTCTTGCCGAATATGGATATGCACAACTCGGTATTTGCAATATCACCCAACTCTGCGGCGATGCAGCGATGTTTCTTCGTCAAACTGACACAATACAGTTTGACGGACTATGGGCTGACCCCGAACGCCGCACAGAGCAGCGTCGAGTCAGTACAAACGCTCATGAATATCAGCCGCCGCTCTCCGTCATCATGAACGTGCCGGTACGCAGAGTGAAAGGAATCAAGATTGCACCGGCAATCACATTGAGTGATGCAGTACTGAATAATCAATGGCGGCGCGAATGGGTTGGGTACGATACCGATTGCCGCGAGCAGGTACTTTGGAGCGGAACGGCAATACAAGACGGAACGGTGTATGTTGCCCAATCCGAGGTTGAATGGATACCAACACTGAATACCGTCCATGCTGCTTCGATAGTTGTTGATTCATCGCGCCATACCACGCTGCAATACATCTGCGAGCCGCACCCATGCTTGATTCGCAGCGGGCATTTGCAAGAGTTCTATGCTGAAAAATCCATCGCACTACTTGATGAACATATTGCGTATGGATGCTCTGATATATGTACTCAACATCCTTTACTCACGTGGTTTCATGTTCACCGCGTCTTACCATTCAGTGCAAGTAACTTACAACAAGGAGTGTCGGATGCCGGGTGGAACTCATCAACAGAAATCAAGAAACGCGGTATAGAGCAATTACCGGACGCTCTGCATAAGCGGATACGGTGGGCAAAGAGCGATGTAAATGGAACAATCATCTGCTGCCGTGCTGTGCCGCACTCGCTCCTCTTCTTTTGTACGCGCATTCTGTAGGAATCGCCATTCAAACAACTGTTCCACATATTACCTGCCTAAACCCGAAAGCGACACTCCTGAAAGGAAAATAAACTTGGCATCATTGTTGTTCGATATGAATCACAACCTCGTTGATTTTATTTATTCACTTGCGGAGAACGCGCCATGGACGGTCGCAATTCCCTTCAGCCACATACCCCCCAACTCAATATCGTCTGGGAAGGGTCGCAGTTTGTTCATCATTCGTTAGCGCGTATCAATCGCGAGCACTGCGCCAACATTATTCGCAGTGGCATCGCCAATATGGCGGTTGTCCCGTACGAGAACGACCAGTTCGCTCCCGACGGCAACGCGAAGTTGGAAATGATATGGAAGCACGACGTTCGTTCGGCTCCTCCGGCAATGGACAGTAAGCCGTTTGCATGGATACGCCACACTTATCCTCCAAAAAGTAATCCGCCGCACGGCGCAAAGTGGATAATCAACCAACCGTGGGAGTTTTCGGCACTCCGTAAGGATTTTGTCGAACTCTTCAACCAAGCCGATGAAGTATGGACACCATCCAACTTCTGCCGCGAAGCATATATCCGTTCCGGAGTTGATGCCAACAAAGTGCAAGTGATACCGAACGGCATTGACCCCGAACTTTTCACACCGGCGGGCATTATCCCCCAATTACCGACAACCAAACGATTTAAGTTTCTCTTCGTGGGTGGCACAATCTTCCGCAAGGGAATTGACATACTCTTGGAAGCGTATGTGAACGCATTCACCGCACAAGACGACGTTACTCTTATCATCAAAGACATGGGCGGCGATTCGTTTTATAAAGGTCAAACCGCAGAACATTTAATTGCTGAAATCCGAAAGAACCCGAACGCTCCCGAAATCCTATATATGGATTCCACGTTAACAGATGAACAACTTGCCCAACTCTACCGTGCGTGCGATGTCTTTGTATCGCCATACCGTGGTGAAGGATTTTCGTTACCAACGCTTGAAGCAATGGCGTGTGGACTGCCTGTTATAGTTACCAAGGGCGGATCAACGGATGATTTTGTTGATGAAACCGTAGGATGGACAATCCCTGCCGAAAAACGTTCGATTGGAATTACCATTGACGGTCATGAACTGGCGGAGCCGGCGTGGCTTCTTGAACCCGATGCAGCCGTTCTTGAATCTACACTTCAGTATGTGGTGAATAATCCGCAGGAACGTATTCCTAAAGGAATCAGCGCGGCACACCGTGCAAGAACTGATTGGACATGGACAACAGCAACACTGCAAGTTCTTACCCGTTTGGATATACTCTATGGAACAACCATGAGTATTGACGCACAAGATGTGTTGACAGACGAGATTGATGCAGTCATGCACTTTACATCCGCAGAACTGTTTCACTCACTAGGAAGAATTGACGAAGCAATTGAAGAATACCACCACAGCTTTGTCAGCGGCGGCTTGCCAGAACGCTACTTGATTCTTGCACTCCACCGCCTTGCATCCATCTGTTTGTTAGATGACCAATTCGACCTCTGCCGCGAGTACATTGAAAAAGCACACAGCTTCTCAAAAGGACATTGCGACACACTCTATATCGAGGCGGTGTTGTGTTCTATGGAAGGCGAATGGTACTCGGCGTTAAATCTGCTCACGCAGCTCCTGCAATCATGGGATCGCTCTATGACGCAGACCTCGCTGAATCTGAAACTCGACGCTGTGCTTTGTGATTCTGCACGTGCACTTATGCACACCGGAGCAATAGACGAAGCACGCGAACTCTACACAAAAGCGCTTGAGTTCAATCCGAATAATCCCGACGCATGTTATGGTGCCGCACTCTGTTTCAAAGGTGTAGGCGCAGTCGTCGAAGCGAAAACGATGCTTGAATGGGCAATCCGAATCAAGCCCGACTACAGGCAGGCAATAGAAGAACTTGCAGAAGTTCAAGCATAAAAGGCAGTTACAAAACACTATTCATGGTATCCCCATATTCCCCCCGAGCGGTGTAGAAATACACCGCTTTTTTTGTTTATTGGGCATAGTGTAAAAAAATATTTGATATAAAAGATAAACTTGTACTAAATTGCGACCGATAATAAAGACAAAATTGTCCGCAGTATTTCTTTCGAGAATCGGAGTATGGTACAACAACAATATAACCGTACAGGGGAGCAACACGTGGAGAGTGCTGACACACGCTGTCTTTGCACTCACTGTGGTTCGGAATGTTGCGGTGGTAATGGGGTCAATCGCAATGATGCATTCTGCTGTGACGGCTGCCGTGTTGCGTATATTTTGGTGAATTCCGAGCAATGCGCCGTGTCAAAACCAACAGCCGGAAATGTTGGTGCAGCACGCCATCATGAA
>JAEUSO010000063.1 GCA_016788605.1 Candidatus Kapaibacterium sp.
GTGGATGATGTTTTTGAAGGATGCGGATGCGCTACTACGCAAAGCAGGTATTATGCGGGATTCACAAAGCGGCGATAGACAGCCATGCGAAACTCGCCCGCTGTTGCTGACTGCGGGTCTATGTTTTGCTCTGCATAAAACTGGTCAAGATGGGCAAGCGCCTCTTTCCATTTCGTCGAGCGGTCGAGCTTCGTAATAAGTCCGTCGAAGCGCAACTCGTCTTTGTTGCAAAGTTTGCGGATATAGGTTGCGCGTTGCTTTGCATCAATGAACGTGGCAATAGATGGACGTGTCGGAGGCGGTGTGGCAATCACTTCGTGTGCCGCGCTTGTAAGAATGGATGAGAGACCGCGACCAAGCCCCGATACAAAGACGGGTTTGTCATCGTCCTGCCCATCCTCATCAGAATCACTGTCATCCGCAATGTCAGTATCAAGTTCGCCGTTTGTTGTGCCAAGTACACGCGAGATTATACCGAGTATTTCGCCACTCGATTCTGTACTTGCTTCTTCAGTATGAGGTTCGTTAGTCGTTACAGTTTCCGGTGCGGTTGGTTCACGGCGAATGTCATCATGCTCTGCAATAAATACCGGTTCAACGCTTGTTATCTCATCAGCGACATCTATTGTATTGTTGTCACCGTCGTTATCAGGTGTTACCTCCACTTCCTCTTCAGGAATAGTATCTGTATTGTCGCTGTCCAGTATCTGGGGTAATACTGTATCATCAGCCAGTGGCGGAATATTATCCGTTTCAACGTGAGTGAATGCCGACGATATATCTGATTGTGAAATACGCTCGAAACCCCCATCAGGACTTCGTTCTTCCGTAGTCACCGTATCGCTTGATTCACGTTCTTGTTCTGCAACCAGTTCTTCTGCAAGCGAAAGCGCAGCGTCACCGAATGAACTTGTTTTGACATGAGGTTGAGTCCGCGCTCTGTTCGTGATTGAGTCAAAGTTCAGTCCTACAATCTCTGCAAATGCAGGTGAAGTGCCATTGACTACATACGTATTCGTGTGCGGCGAATACATACCGAGCATATCAAGTAATAGCTGTGTGTTACCATTCGGATTGTCGTTTGGATAATTACTCGGAGTATCATTCGGAATATCCTTCGCAGTATCATGGACGTTGTCCGGTTGGTCAAGGGTGTCCTGAACTTTATCCAAGATGTCTGCCGTATCCGCTTCACCCGGTGTGGCAACCTGTTCGACTTCTGTTGTGCTGTCTATTTCTGTATCGCTTAGTGATTCATCGTCAAGTTGCGAAATGAAATCAACAGGCGCAGGTTCGTCGTGTTCATCCATATCAGTGGTGGCAGAACTATGGACTGCATCATCAACTTCGATGTCTTCGGTTGCTGCTTCTTCGGTCACAGCCGTATCGTGGTCATCGGTTGGAGTATCAGCTATGCTGAACTCAGCGTTATCATCCTCGTCGGCGATTTCATCAGTACCCGCAACGTCATCAGTAGTAACATCGGTTGAGTGCATCGAGTCGGACTCAATGTGGGTATCAATCAATACCGGTTCAGGTGGTATGTCATTGGCAACAGCAGATGCCGGTGCGACAACCGTAGCAATGCTATCGGCGGAAAGTGTACTTTCTGTTTGGGAACTCTCGCTCATCAATGCGGCAGTAGCCGCTTCCTGCACTTCCACTTCGTTCAATACTTCATCCACAACATTCAAAAACATATCGCGGTTGATATACCGGATGGATTGCTGATACAACATCCGCTCTAACTTTTGCGCGATGATGTGGATTTCCTTGTCGTCTAAAAACACAATGATTGCCTCGATGGGTACAACCTGTTGTTGCACATCTTTTGTAGCGTCGGCAAAGTGGAGGAAGATGGGATTGATAAGGGAAACAAATTGCGACGGTGAGAGTTCAAGGATAGTGTCGTCGTCGAGCCGTTTGACGAGTTTCTCGAACTCAATCACGGGCAGGATTTCCATGCTTTCGGCATTTAAACCGCGTTCGTGCAGCCATTGCTCTATGCCGTTGTGCAAATAGGCGTAGTCGGCAAAGTGCCGCATCCGCAACAGGACTTCATGGACGGGTTTGGTTGGCTCGCCGCGAAACACAAACCACTTGAGCGTTGTGCGCGGACGGATGCGATAATTCAGGATACTTTTTACCGCTGCATCCGTAATTGCTGTGATTTGCTCGCGGTTAAAGCGGGCGGTTCGGCGGTATTGTGCGTCAAGGTCGCCAAGAATGGATTGGATAGCAGGGTCGCCCAAATCGAGGTGGGGGTTTGCATGGCGCAGCATCTGTTCTTCGTACAGCCACCAACTGAACTCTGCATCGAAGTATTGCTTGTAAGCATACTCGATGGATTGGTTGTTGATGATGTCGCGCAGATACACAAACGGCTTTGGTGAAATGAGCCGTTCAAGTAGAATAATCTTGCTGCGTTCAATATCCGATTCAAACATCTCCCGGTCGTCCTTGTTGGGTGGTCATGTACTCACTCCTGCAAGATACAAAACGGAGTGCAGTCATCATGCGTCCATGATGTTGTTCGTGGTACTTATTCTGCTATTTGCTGAATGTTGTTACGAATTATTCTTCGTCGCGCAGGTGGCGCGGTATTGTGCCGCCGCGCTCCGCCCGTGTGTTTTTCTGGCGTACTCTGTCGCGTTTTGCGCTGATACGCGCTGAAGCCATACGTTGCTGCCGCGTAGTTATACTACTCTTTCGTTGCGTGGATTTTTTTGCGATAAGCATTTTCCGTGATGACGATTTTTTCTTCGCGGCAAGTGTGCGTTTGGTTGAGCGTTCGTTCGAGCGAACAATCTTTCGCCGCTCGCGGATACTCTTTCTGCGTTCGGGTTTCGGTGTACTACGAAGTTCCTGTGACTCTGCAACAATGGGCGTTGACTGTGCAGGTGCTTGCTGCGGTGTTGGAGGAGGTGTGGAGGGAACGGTCTGTTGATTAAACGGCTGTTGTTGGAGAGATGCTTGCTGCGGTTGTTGAGTAGCGGGCTTCCATACAAACCATGCAGTTGTTAGGATTGCAAGAACACCTGCCGCCGCATAAACGTATTTGCGTTTGTTGGTTGCGGTCTTTTCCGATAGAGACGTTTCTCGGATACGTCCGAGAACATCCTGCTCGAAAGAATCCGGCGGTGTGGCTACGGGCAGTGATGCTAATGATGTGCGCGTCAGTACGGCGGTATCGAATGAACGACCTGCTTGCGCCACGGGCAGCGACGCGAGAATATCGCCAAGACCGTTGTGGTCGGCGTGGTGACTGTTGTGAGATACATCGTCGTTCATGGTTCTGACGTGTTAGTGCATAGGGGGCGAAGCGCCGTGTTAATCGGAGAACATTTCATCGTACATCGGTTTCAGGAGCAGTTGTAATTGCTGCCTGCCACGGTTGATGCGAGATTTTACTGTTCCTATTTCAAGATTCATCACTTCTGCGATTTCTTCGTAGGCGAGTTGCTGCACATCCCGAAGGATGACCGCCTCGCGGTACGATGGTGATATTTTGAGTAACGCCGCCTGAACATGCTTTGCGATAGTAGTGGAATCCACACGCGCATCGGGCATATAATGTTCGTCTGCAATTTCCCATTCTATCTCGTCTTCGGTGGATTCAAGCCGCGAAAAAGCAATGCTGTTTTTGCGCCAGAATTTCGATAACTCGGTTTTGGCAAGGTTCGATGCGATGGTATAAAGCCATGTATTGAACTTCACGTCGCCGGTGTAGGTGGCGGAATACTTATGCAACCGCACAAATGTTTCCTGCGCCACATCCACAGCATCATCGTAATTGCCAAGGAAACGGTATGCAAAACTTGTAATGGGGTCTTTGTAGCGGCGCATAAGTTGCACAAACGCACGCTCGTCGCCGTTTTGCACCAACCGTATCAGCGATGCATCGTCCTGTTTTGTCGTATCGTTTGCGTTATTCATTTTACACGATGGTTATACTCAAAGTTCCATTCTATTAGAAAAATATGCACAGTTGAGAGATAATATACGGGCAATCACGAAAATATCTGTGCAAGCGCAAGTGATATTCGCTCTACACCACAGAGTTCTATGTCATATCCGCGTATCATCTTTTTTACGTTTGCTTGCGGCAGCACCGCCCGCTTAAAGCCCAATTTTTGGGATTCGCCAAGCCGTTGTTCAATTGCCGTTACCGTGCGTACTTCGCCTGTCAATCCCACTTCGCCGATGAATACTGTTCCTTGTGCCACAGGTATATCGCGCAGCGAACTGACAAGCGCGGCTGCAATACCTAAATCAACCGCCGGATCGTTGAGCGACACTCCGCCCGCCACATTGACAAACACATCATTGTGGGCGAAGTTCAAGCCGAGTCGCTTTTCCAAGATTGCGATAATCATCTGCAGGCGCTTGTATTCAAAGCCCGTCGAACTGCGTTGCGGTACGTTGTAGGATGTAGGCGTTACAAGTGCTTGTACTTCCACCAAAAGCGGTCGTGTGCCCTCAATGCTGGCGCATACCGCCGTTCCCGATTCTTCCACCGAACGTTGGGTGAGAAATATCTCGCTTGGGTTATGCACCTCGCGCAATCCCGTTTCGCCCATCTCGAAAATCCCGATTTCATTTGTCGAGCCGTAGCGGTTTTTCAAGGCACGGAGAATGCGGTAGGAATACACGCCTTCGCCCTCGAATTGCAGCACGGTATCCACCGTATGCTCAAGCACTTTCGGTCCGGCAATCGAACCCTCTTTGTTCACATGTCCAACCATGAAGACGGGCTTATGGGTGCGCTTGGCAACTTCCATCAGCCGTGCCGCACATTCGCGCACTTGCGATATGCTTCCGGGCGTGCTGTCAATCTCGGCGGACTGCATGGTTTGGATAGAGTCAACAATCGCAACACCCGCTTCCGACCCTGCAATTGCCTTCGTCACTTCGTAGATGTCGGTTTCGGCAAGAAGCATCAAGTTATCAGGTACATTGGTCAGCCGTGCAGCCCGCATTTTGATTTGTTGCAATGATTCTTCGCCGGTAATGTAGATAGGTGCATGTTTCGAAATGGCTGCACAGATTTGCAGCATCAACGTTGATTTGCCGATTCCCGGATCGCCGCCTACAAGAATCAGCGAACCGCGTGTGATACCGCCGCCTAAGACGCGGTCGAGTTCAGCAATTCCCGTAATGAGTTTATCGCCATTGCTGCTTTCCACTTCGTTGAGTGTTGTGATTTTTGCCGTGCCTGCCGCACCTGCGGATGACTTCCGTTTCTCGTCGCGCACGACTTCCTCTACAAACGTACCCCATGCACCGCACGAGGGACATTTGCCCGCCCATTTGGGCGATTGGAATGCACAGGACTGACAGATATACACACTTTTCGTTTTCATGGTCATGCGGTATTCGTTCTCCGCTTCATCCGTCCGAATAATTATGGACACAATGCTATGAAACGGAACTATGTTTGCGGCACACGGGTTATACGCCATGCAAATCTATGCGGAGAAACACGAACTTTACGATAAGCTCTCCGCGCATAACGCCAACCTGTATTGCTATTACCCAACCTGTGCTGCACAACCAGCTATGAATCAAACGATAATACTCACGCCCGGACTGCCGGTCTATCACACACCGGCGCACGTGCCGCATAATGCCGACCATGCTTACGAGTACTGCCGCGATATCACATACTCTTTTGCCAAAACATTCTACTTCGCATCATATTTCCTCCGTAACGAAAAGAAGCGGAGCGCGTGTTATGCTATTTATGCATTCTGCCGGTTCATTGACGAAATCACCGACCATGCCGAGCAGCTTGCCAAGGATAACTACTCCGATGCAGTACGCTTGGCATTGAACGAATGGGAGAATGACTTGGATGCCGTCTATTCGGGCGCACCCTCGGCGCATCCGGTACTGATTGCGTGGGCTGATGTTCTTGAGCGGTATCATATCCCGCCCGGTCTGCCCAAAGAGCTTATCGAAGGATGCCTGATGGATACCTACCTGACGCGCTACAATAGTTTCGACGACCTCTACACCTATTGCTATAAAGTCGCCTCTGTTGTCGGGCTGATGACAAGCGAAGTATTCGGATACTCGAGCAAGGACGCGCTGCCACACGCCATTGACTTGGGGATTGCAATGCAACTGACCAACATAGCCCGCGACGTCGCCGAGGATGCCGATCGCGGACGGATTTATTTGCCAACCGAAGAGCTTGAAATGTTTGGTGTGTATGAGCAGGATATTCTTGACCACGAGTTCACCGGCGAGATGGAATACTACATGCGCTACTACACTCAGCGCGCCCACCGCTATTACGAAAGCGCGGACAAAGGCATTTCGTATCTCGACCGCGACAGCCGCCTGACAGTGCAACTGATGAGTACGAACTACCGGCGAATCCTTAACCGCTTGTCAAAGCAAAACTATAATCCGTTCGCAGGACGCGCACGCTTGAACACGATGCAAAAAGCGGCAGGTGCGTTTAGCGCGTGGCGTACCGTGAAAGCGATGGCATAACTCCACGAAACACTGTTCAATGCCGAAACAGCAAAACATATTTGCCGTAGCCGAAATTGACCGTATCATTGAAATGGCGTGGGAAGACCGGACACCATTCGAGGCGATTGAACAGCAGTTCGGAATTTCGGAGTCAGGCGTTATTGAACTGATGCGCCGCGAAATGAAAGCAAGCAGTTTCCGTATGTGGCGCAAGCGGGTAAGCGGCAGGGCGACAAAGCACACGAAGTTGCGGACGGCGGACATCACACGTTTCAAATCACCGATGCAACGCGAGATTGCCGGCAATAAAATTTCAAAGCGGCGAAGCAAATACTAAAGTTCGCACACCTCATTTTCATCATACCTCTTGATGCACAATCCGTTCACTACATCGTATCAGGAACTTGTCTCCTTGATTGACCGGATAGACCCCGTTGAATATGCCAAAAGCCGGAACTATATCAGCGGAGCGGTTACCCGTTTGTCGCCTTATATTTCACGTGGCATACTATCAACAGCATTTGTGTATCGCAGAATGGTGCGGCGCGGATTTGCGTTGCATCAGATGGAAAAGTTTGTGCAAGAATTGGCGTGGCGCGATTACTTCCAGTTGGTGTGGAATGCGAAAGGCGATGCAATCAACCAAGACCTGAAGCATACGCAATCCGATAAAATGAATCACGAACTTCCCGTTGCATTGAGCAATGCTGCAACAGGTATCATCGCCCTCGACGACGGCATCCGCTCGCTCTATGAAACAGGATATATGCACAATCATCTGCGGATGTACACAGCGTCGGTTGCCACCAATGTTGCTCGCTCGCACTGGTTGCAACCCGCACGGTGGATGTACTATCATTTGCTCGATGCCGATTGGGCAAGCAATGCACTAAGCTGGCAGTGGGTTGCAGGCGCGTTCAGTTCTAAAAAGTATGTCGCAAACCAAGAGAACATAAACCGATATGCAGGGGTGAATCAACACGGGACATTTCTTGATTGCGAGTATGAAGAACTGCCTCCGCGAACAGTACCCGATATCCTGAAAGAAACACATCTGCCGGAATACCATACGCCGCTGCCACCGGCAAACATTCCCGTGTTGAAGCCGCACAGTACTGTTGCGCTGTACACCGCATATAACCTCGACCCGCTTTGGCGTGCCGGTGAATCATGCGAGCGGGTGTTGCTTCTCGAACCCTCATTTTTTCAGCGGTATCCAATGTGCGGGCGAACAATAGATTTTATATGTGCGTGGGCTGACGCAATACCGGGTATGCAAGTAGCGGTCTGTGAATTCTCCGACCTTCGCCGCGCAAACCCCACCGCACAGTTTGTTTTCAAACAACATCCTTCATCAACACACTTTACCGGTGTATGCGATGAGCGCGAATGGCTTGCGCCCGATGTGACAGGATATTACCCGTCGTTCTTTGCATTTTGGAAACACTGCGAGAAAGGGTTGAAGAAAGCTGCAGATAACAACCGAAGTGATTCTCCCGTATCTATATCGGCTACTAATCACATATCAGAATGATCCATCTTAGTAAAACTGACATAACCAACATGGAACAGCGTAAACGCGCAACGTTCATCAATGCGTTGAGCGGTGCAAAGCCGGCATTCCTGTTGGGAACTGTTTCCGCCGGCGGGAACACGAACTGCGCGATATTCAATTCCGTTCTTCATATCGGTGCCAACCCTCCGCTGATGGGTTTCATTCTCCGACCCGCAACGGTGGAACGCCACTCTTACGATAATATCCGCGAGACCGGTTGTTTTACGCTGAACCATGTTCCCGCATCGTTGTATCAGCAAGCCCACCAAACATCTGCGAAGTATCCGCGCACCATGTCCGAGTTTGCCCAATGCGGATTGAACGAACTCTACACGGATGGCTTTGCCGCGCCGTTTGTCGGGCAAAGTCCTTTGCAAATCGGGCTTCGCTTTGTGGAGGAACACACGCTGCCGGTGAACGCGACGATTCTGATAATCGGCGAGGTTGAGCATGTATTCAGCACGATTCCTCCTGATCAAAGCGGTCACATCCGATTCGATGAAACAGCGAATGTGGCAAGTGTTGATTCATACTATACGCAATCGTTTCTGGAAACACTGCCGTATGCGCGGTTCACAGAGTAAATCCTCATGCACAAGAAACAGAATTTACCGACGAAGATGTGCTCTGTGTGCGGGCGATCGTTCACATGGCGGAAGAAATGGGAAAAGGTCTGGGACGAAGTACGGTATTGCAGTGACAGATGCCGTAAGAACAGAACAACGGAATCGGATGCGCGCCGATGATGCATGGTGTCCTTATTCCACCACATCATTTATTCGAATCGCATCCCGCGATTGATGAGTTGTCCGCATCCGGCGAAGAGTTTCGCGTACTCATCGTAGAAGAGTTCCTCTTCTTCCGGCAATACACATTTCACAAGCAAAAACTTGCATACCACCGTGCCACGATGTCGTACTATGCCGACCTGCTTCGCAAGCGTGGAATCAATGTCGAATATTACAGTTCGAATGATGAGCGTTCCGACATTCGGATGCTTATTGCGCATCTGGCAGAACATAACGCTTGCACTCTTCATTGCTGCGATGTAACGGATAACTGGTTGGAGCGGCGCATTACGACAACTGCGGCGCAGCATGGACTCAACGTCAAGTGGTACGGTTCGCCGATGTTCCTCAATTCGCGCACGGATATTACACGGAAACTCACATCGCGCACACGGCTCTTCCAAACGGATTTCTATATTGCCGAGCGCAAAGAGCGTGGCATTCTGCTTGATGCAGCGGGCAAGCCGCATGGCGGTTCGTGGACGTATGATGCGGATAATCGCAAACGCTATCCTAAGGGTGCTATCCCGCCGCAGGTCAAGTATCCTGTTGCCACATCATGGTGGCGCGATGCTGTCCGCCATGTGGAATCACAGTTTCCCGATAACTATGGATTTGTTGATGCTGAACGCCAACTTTATCCGATAACCCACCATCAGGCAGCGGAGTGGCTTGACGGATTTCTCGAAACGCGGTTCACTGATTTTGGTATCTATGAAGACGCTATCGTTCACCGCGAGAGTATCCTGCATCACAGCGTTCTTACACCGATGCTCAATATCGGATTGCTTACGCCCGACTACGTGGTGAAGCGGACACTTGATTACGCAGCTCTCCATACCGTTCCCGTAAATTCCCTCGAAGGATTCATCCGTCAAATTATCGGATGGCGCGAGTTTATTCGCGGCGTGTATGAACTGAAAGGAACGGAAGAACGCACACACAATTTCTGGCAATGCACGCGAAGCATACCGCCGTCGTTTTGGAGCGGAACAACGGGTATCGTCCCGATTGACAATGTGGTTGCAAAAGTGCTTTCATGCGGCTATGCCCACCACATCGAGCGGCTGATGGTTGCCGGTAATTTCATGCTGCTCTGCGAGTTCCACCCCGATGCCGTTCACCGCTGGTTTATGGAACTCTTCATAGATGCCTATGATTGGGTGATGGTACCCAACGTCTATGGCATGAGCCAGTTTGCCGACGGCGGCTTGATGTCCACCAAACCCTACATCAGCGGCAGCAACTATCTTGTAAAAATGGGCGACTACCCCAAAGGCGGCTGGCAGCAAACGTGGGACGCGCTCTTCTGGCGGTTTATGGATGAACACCGCGACTTCTTCGGGCAGAACCCCCGGCTTGGCATGTTGCTCAAAACATTCGACGCAATGCCCGACGCAAAGAAAGCACTGCACCGCCAAACAGCGGCAGAATGGATGAAACACATGGACGGCGACACAAAACACCACGATTGATTGAAGTACGGCTCCGCACCATCCGTTTCCGCCACATCCCTCTCTCTGCCGGAAAGCGCAGTCCGCTTTCACCCCGCCGTTTTGGCGTTATGCTTCCAACAAATACCAACAAGCATCCTCATCCAACCATTACAGTTTCTCTAATACCGTTCATCGAATCTTTTCTCTTGTGTTGAAATGGAAAATGTGTAAGTTGGCGGTGAACAAAAGAATCCGGTAAAAGCGCAGCCATACTCTTGACCTCCGTTACTATACTCTATCGCTTGGCGGCTGCGCGCAAAAACAACTCAACTCTGCACATCCAAGGTGCGCTTCGGCGTGCCACTTCGCATACCTTCAAAAAGGAGTTAGTAATATGGTTCACTCACGGCTCACGGCTCACGGCTCACGGCTCACGGCTCACGGCTCACGGCTCACGGTAGATAAACTTAGCAAACTACTTCTGATAGTTTGTATAATGCTGTCTATTCCATCAATCGCATACGCACAAACCAACTTGTTCCCTTTAACGGGTAATGCAGGAATCAACATACAGTCAGCAACTCCAGTGCCTCAACGCGCATTGCATATCAATGCCGATAATGCAGCATCACCGCCTCTTGTTGACGATGCAACTATACGTCTCTCGTACACAGCCAATAATACCGGTTTGAACATCAGCTACGGACATCTGTCGTTACTCTCTCCGTATTTAGATAATCCCACACGCATTGCGTATTCCGCACTGTCGTTCCCACGGTTTGTCCCCGACCCTGCCGACCTTGTTTTGTCAGCTTCCGATAAAGCACATAATTTAATTCTGACAACAAGGAGTTTTGATGCAAACGTGATGATTGGCACGACACCTGTGTTTGGTGGCGCGGATGAATTACGTTTTGTTGCTATGCCCGATGGAAGAATTTCCATGGGACCATTTGCTAGAACATCATGCCCTAATTTCATGGAACCGTTTGGTGTGTATAGTCATCACGATATATCCCTCAAGGGAACAGTCGCCATTGGTAATCCGGGTTTGGAGGGAAGCGGCTGTCAGCGCGAAGGTGTACTAACATTTTTACCCAAGGATGGTAGCACTTGGCTTAACATCCGTAATACTGGCGGGATACTGAAAACCGGAACTCCTATCGATGGAACATCAGAGACGTATTTGGACTATACGGCACTGACTGGATGGGGCGGGCTGTTCGGTGTGGGGTTCAATATGAATCCGTTCGATGGGCATTGGGCAAACTTTAAGGTATCCCAAGCACCAATCGGGACACGTGAAAATTTCTTTGCACCTCGTGCTATGCGTGTGGAAGTACGACAGGGTTCAACCATTGCCACTGATGTTGATCATATTCTCATCTCTGCGGGTTTAGCTATGGCTGAATCGTTTCTTGTGTATGGCAACGGGCGTGTTCGCTCAACCACACTTGCGGGAACTGGGACTCGTGTTGTTTATGCTTTGCCCGATGGTTCACTAACCGCAACGTTCACCGGTACAAGCGGCGGGTGGATGCTTACAGGGAATTCAGGTATTGACGAAAACGTGAATTTTCTGGGGACGACCGATAATAAGAAATTAGTTTTCAAGACAAACAACAATCACTGTATGAGTATAGATGCTAATGGTCGGGTACTTATTGGTGACGGAAGTCAGCCACTGACCGATAACGATGCAAACCTGAAACTTGCTGTGAACGGGCGGATTATCTGTCGGGAAATGATTGTGAATGCCGCCACCGATTGGGCGGATTATGTGTTTGACGAGAACTACACACTTACCCCGCTTGCCGATGTTGCCGACTACATAAAAGAGAATAAGCATCTGCCCGGAATTCCAAGCGCGAAAGAAGTGGAAGAGAATGGTGTGAACGTTACGAAGATGCAAGCCAAACTGCTTGAGAAAATCGAAGAACTGACGTTACACCTTATCCGCATTGACTCCGAAAACAAGGAACTCCGCCAACAACTCCAATCATTGAACCAACAGAAAGGAAGCACCCGATGAAATATGTTCTTTTAATCGTTGTTGCCTTTGCGGCATCATTGTTTATGTGGTCGTGTAGCAGTACTACAACTACACCTGCACAAAGTTCAGTAACAATTATCACCGATACAGTTGCGCTTAATGCAGGTTGCTTTCTTCCTCCGGTTGATGATACCGTATATATAGCGCAGACGGACTCCACATACCTTGCGTGGCGAGCATTTCGTGAAACACGCGGTGCATGTGCTAATGCGGAACTACCTGTCGTGGACTTTAGCAAACGCTGTGTGGTATTCTTTAACATGACTACAGGAAGTAATGTGGATTACTTTATTACGGTTTCACGTAATGATGATACCAAGAAAATCAATGTACTTGTGCAATATATTCAGTACGGGTCTAATACAGATCCTGCTTCCAAGAGAGGTATGTATAGTATCCCAAGGATACCTGATGGTTATATACTTGAAACCAAAACAGAGTGGCTTGGAATCCATGATGGCAGACAATCTGTGACAGAGATATTACAATCTGGTACAACAGAAGATCTCTATGATGTCGTCGTCGTTGATACAACTACTGCGTATGTTGTCGGAGCAAATGGAACGATTCGCAAATCAATAGATAAAGGCAGAACATGGATCGCACAACAATCTGGTGTGACTACTAC
>JAEUSO010000064.1 GCA_016788605.1 Candidatus Kapaibacterium sp.
GACTTTCTTCGCAATGAAAAGCCCGTCTCGGTTCTTTTGGCGGAGGGGTCGCCTATACAAGTATTATCAGGCAGAGTAGTAAAAAATATCTGAGAGAGTTCTACAATAGAACTAAATCATCAGTATTGTTTGTAGGCGAATATCATTTTTGATAGCGTATGCAACCACGCCCCGCATGTGTTTATTGTGCGAGAACACATGTCACATTTTTCTCCTACTCCATCACCACAATCCGCGTGCTGCGAAGCGACGACGGCGTTTGCACCACAAGCGAATACACGCCCGCACCAAGATGCGATGCGTCGAGCGGCATTGCGAACTGCTCGCCCGCTTTGGCTGTGCGGTCATGCTCCCACACACTTCGACCTTGCACATCATACAGGCGAAGCGCAACTGCACCGGTCTCGTTGGGCATGATGGAAACAGTGGAATACTGCGTGACAGGATTGGGTACGATACTCATTGCGAAAGCGGATATCTTATCCACCAAGCGTGTTCCGCCCTCGGTGCAAAGCTCCGTCAGTGTGACGATGCCGCCCGATGCGCTCATGCCCGTCATGGCATTGGGAAGCACAAACGCACTTGCCACAAAGATGGTGTCGCTTTCGCGGTTGCCAAGCAAACCGTCGGCGGTGAGTTCGGCTATTTGTGCGGGCGCAAATGTGAATTGTGTAATCGGCAGCCGGAGTTCGGCAAAGGCGCGGGTATTATCGCCGGGTATAAGTTCAAGCGTTCCAGAGTCCACACTTTTTATCATCAGCATCGAGGGATTATAGCCAAGCGTGACAACAAGCGTATCAAGCGAGAGCTGCGCCACATTGGGTTCCAGCCATCCTTGCAATTGGAACTTCACGTCGCGGCTAAAAGGTGTGATGCTAAAACTGTTTATTGCAAAGCGCATGATGGGGCGGGGTGGCACACCCTTACCGTACCCTTGCAGCACCACAAAGATGGAATCGCTGCATGGTGAAAGAAAGCGCACTCGCACCGTGTCGAATTTATCGTTGATGTTTTGCGGAATGAAGGAAACATAGAGCGTCATGCTGTCGCGCGGGGGAATGATTTGCTGCGCGGGCTGCGTGGAATCCACGGCATAGTGCCGACCGTCCAAGAGCGAGCGGTTAAGCGTGACGGGTTCATTGCTGGTATTGTAGATGTGGAACACGCGCTGTTGCCGCGTTCCAATAAAAATGGAATCGTATTGCAGGCGCGATGAACTGACGGCGATGCTCATCCGTTGTGGAACAGTGATGGTATCGTAGCCCGTGCATCCCGCACCTGTTCCGAATTCGGCAGTGTACGTTCCGGGTGATGTGATGGTGAATACGTTTGTTCCTGAAACGCCGTTCCAAACGTATCGCGCATATCCGGTTGGAAGTGTGAGCCGGGTTGATTCGCCGGTGCATAATCCGAATGCCGATGCATTCAGGATTTTCTCTTGTAATGCTTCCTGCACTTCGATTGATGTTCGTCCGGTATCGGTACAGGAATACCCTTGCACCGCAACACTGATTGACTTACGCCCCCTGCCCAACCAGCGAACCCGTAGCGACGATGAATCCGCTGTGCCAAGCACAATACCGCCGTCCAACTGCCATTGGTATCGCACACCGGCGGATGCGACGGGATTCACCCGAATATCAAGAATTGAATTAACGCAAGCAGAGTCGGGTATTGTTATCCGTAACGCTTGCTTCGGCTGAAAAAGAATACTCACCGTGTCCATGCGCCAGATGCACCCGTTGGCATCTTCTATCATTGCATACAGTGTGTCGCTTCGGGTAATTGTGAGTGCCGTGCTTGCCGAGCCGTTCGACCAGCCAACATTCCGCACGCTGCCGTAGTTGGGCGAAAGGACAAGCGATTCACCGGTGCAGAGAGTAACAATGCGCGGTACGCTGTCAATCGTTGCGCCTGTGCTTATCGTCGCCTTGTATTTCAACACAGGGCGAAGAGTAACGGTAACACTGATTGCCGATGCCGAAGTCCCTTTGCAGCCGAATGTATCCTCCACTTCGAGCCGGTACGTTCCGGCACTGCGGATTGTTATGGTTTCGGCTGTGCCAAGCTCATTGCCTTGTGCATCAAGCCACCGGTATTTGGCGAATCGCGCAGCCGAGCGCAGCAACACACTATCGCCCTCGCAAAAAGCGGTGGGGCGCGATGTTGTAATGACGGGATTGATTGGTGGACGGATAGTAATCGTCACTGTGTCGGATGTGGCACTGCACCCGTTGGCATCACTTGCCGTGAAGTGGTATTTGCCTGTTCCCGTAATAGTAATACGTGGTGTTTTTGCGCCGTTGCTCCACGTGAAATTCGTCAAGCCATTGTCGCCTTTCAGTTCCAGAGTGCCGCCAAAGCAGAGTTCGGTGGTATTTGGCGTAATGGTAACGCTTGGCAGCAGTGGACACATTTTCATAAGGATGTAATCGCCCGCGCCCCTGTTGATAGCGTGATTCTGGATAGGATTGATAACAGGGAAATCCGTGCTTGTGGTTTGCCCGCACAAAATGATATTGCCCGCCGCATCCACCGTATGGCGGTACGCACTTTCATCGTCTTTGCCACCCGTAAGCGACGACCACAACACCACCCCGTTCTTATTGAATTTTACAACGGCAATATCATTGCCCGCCGTGTAGCCCATTACGGTGCGTCGCAAGGGGAAGTTTGTGCTGCTTGAATATCCTGTTACCACAATGCTTGTATCGCCGCCTATGGTAACGCAATTACCGATGTCGGCACTGCCGCCTCCCCAATACGTGGACCATTTCGGCTTGCCGTCGG
Organism: Candidatus Kapaibacterium sp.; assembly: GCA_016788605.1. Taxonomy (GTDB): domain Bacteria; phylum Bacteroidota; class Ignavibacteria; order Kapaibacteriales; family NICIL-2; genus JAEUSO01. The sequence continues at coordinate 2,791 of JAEUSO010000064.1, forward strand.
AATCCAATGTTATCAGAAAAATATCTGTAAGCCCTCCCGGATTGCTCTGCGCTGTTACGCCGAACATGGCAAGTGCCGAACTCGTCGTCGAGCCGGTTACTGCCACCGTACCATTCACCGATACAATGGATTGCCCGATGTCGTCGCCGCTTTCGCCATAGTAGGTTGACCATATACGCGAGCCGCTTGCACTGAGTTTGGCAATGAAACAATCGGCAACCCCGACACTTGGGTTGATTCGCTCTTGCAATGCGCCCGGACTGACAGGAAAATTGCGGCTGCGTGTTTGCCCGGTAAGGTAGATGTTATTCTGCTCGTCGTTAGCCACACCGTAGGCAACGTCGAAATCGCTGCCGCCGAAATAGGTACCCCACTGATATGCCGATAGGTTGTCTGCGCGCCAGCGTGTAATGAACACATCATCATCACCAATTTGTACCGTGTTACCGGTATTGGCGGGGAAGTCCGCGCTCTTTGTGCGTCCCACCACAGTCAGAAATCCGTTACGGTCTATTGTAATACCATACGCCACGTCCTCTTGGTCGCCACCGATAAACGACCCCTGTATGAATGCTCCCGTCGCACCGTTGAATTTCAGAACGATGCCGTCTTGCGAGCGACCGGAACTTTTGTGGTTGGGCTGATACCCCGTGAATGTGATTTCCTTACTCAGCGAAAAGCCGCAAGCGTAAATCGTACCTACCGCATCGGTTGCGATGCCGGTGATAATGTCGGAATCGTTGCCACCGAAATTTGTGGACCAGACAAGGTTCATCGCAGCATCGAATTTCGAGAGCGTGCAGTCGTTCAAGTTCTTCCACAGTACGCCGGTCGTATTCGGAAAATTCACACTTGTCGAGTTGCCGCCTACAACGAGATTGCCTTGTGCATCAAGGGAAAGGTCGCTTGCCTCGTCGTCGCCGCTGCCGCCGAAATACGACGACCACACAATGTTCGGGTCAATCACTAAGGTACGGTTGCCTTGCGCTTCGGCAGGAACAGCGAATCCGATAGAGTTTCCGCTTGTAATAAAGCGCACGGCAACAGGAATCCGGTTGGGATGTTGTTGAAGAGTATTTGGTGCGGATGAGTCCTCCCACCATGAAACGGGTGCGTCGTCAATAACTGCGCCGAGCGGTGTTTGCATGGCAAGCCGACCCGCTGCATCAAGGGAAACAGATGCGCCGGAAACATCAAGGGTAATGCGTGATGCATCGCCACCCGGATGCACAACAAACTCATACTTCAATGTGCCGTCTGCGATGCGGTATCGAAGGTCAATATTCGGATAGATATCCGTGTAGGTGATACTCTCATAGCTCTCGATGCCTGTAAGCGGCTCGTGGTTGGTCGAGAAGAAATTCAACGCTGTGGCAAACTGCCGTCCGGTGATTATCTGCGGTGATGCCGCCGCGCCGCGCAGGGCAACGTCAAAACGGCAAATGCGTTCGGCGGGAGGGATTGCGCCTGTAAGCTGCGCTCCAATAGTAGGCAGTAGTTGCCGCTGTTCCCTGACAACATACGAGATTGCATTCGTGCGGAAGAACACATCCATACCGCCGCGCCGCGTATAGTAGCGGATGTCCCGTTGCCATTCGGGCGTTGTATTCACCTGACCTGCATTGCGAGTAATCCGCATCTGCGACGAGGCAAGTAAACGCGATTGACCGGCATTGGGTGTGAAGCCGCCTGCTGCGGCTGATACAGCAGTGGTAAAGAGTATGAGCAGGCAGTACAAAACTGCTTTGCTTCCATGCAGTGAAGTGGATGTCATTTCCGGTTCCGGTTACGATGTTCTGGCGGTGACGCAACAAGCGGTACGAATATAGAATCCCCCGCAAGTTCCGAGCGAGGAAACTCTTTGCGGGGAGTGTGTATATCGTCCAAGAATAATCTCGCCGTTGTCCGTCCGTGCGGCGCACCGTAGATTGCAGCCCTCATCAATACACCATGACCATGAACCCCATTATTATCTATACCGACGGCTCGTGCCTGAACAACCCCGGACGCGGCGGCTGGGCTGCCGTCCTCAATGACGGCGAGGACTATTCCGAGATTAGCGGAGGCGTTGTGCTGAGTACGAACAACCGCATGGAAATACGCGCCGCCATCGAGGCGATACGTACCACGCCGCGCTCGGACGCACGCAAGGTTCTGCTCTACACCGATTCACGCCTTTTGGTGGACAGCATTATGAAGGGATGGGCGGTGAAATGGCAGGCGAACAACTGGAAGCGCAATAAAAACGACCGCGCAGAAAATCCCGACCTTTGGGCTGCGCTCCTTGCTGAACTGCACGGACGCGATGTGGAGTTTGTCTGGACGAAGGGACATGCCGGAACGCCCGAAAACGAACGTTGCGACATTCTTGCAAAATCGGAAGCCGAACACGCCACCGAAAGCGATTCCTACTACGAGGAACTGAGCCGCACAGGCATCCCGCCCGCATTTGCCGCGCCCGCAATGCCGGAACGGAAGAAACTGCCGACGGCTGTAACGGAAGCCGCTGTGGCACAGGCAAAAGCACCCGCGAAAAAAGACAAACCCGGCAAGCAGAACGGTAAAGCGACTCCCTCGCTCTTCGACGGCGACCGCAGCCATGCGCGGGGCTATTCCGAACATTCGTCGCAGCCCGCCAATTACGAAGTCATCTACGAAGCATCAACGTCAACCATCATCATCCGCCATGCGGTCAATGGCACGATACGGATTCCCGTAACACAAATCACGACCATACTTCAGAAAATTAAATATGCCCTCAGCAAGATGTAAGAGTCCTCAAGCGATTGCCACCGCAGTCCGTCTTTTGTTGCTTTGTGCCGCCGCCTGCACAACTGCTGCACAAACTGTCACGCTTTCCATTACGTTTTCGGGCAAGCCCGCCAATTCGTTGAGCGATTGGATAGCCGACCCGAACACCATCCGTGCCGTTATCAACAATACATCAAAGCAGCGCATCACGGCAAAGATGAACACCGTCATCCGTAAGGACTCTGTGCCGGTGGCATTTACCAAACTGACCGATATGCCTGTGCTGCTTTTCGAGCCGGGCATTACCGTACTGCCATCACAGAATATTATTTCGCCCGAAACGTTTCAGTTCACGCCCGCCGTTCAGCGGACAGCATTGCGCGGAGGTGCGCTTCCGCCCGGTTCTTATTCGGTATGTGTAGAGTTGCGCGATGCCGTCAATCCTGTAGTTATGCTGAGTACAACCGCGTGTTTGCCATTTACCCTGACGGGATATGAAGTGCCGGTTCTGACCGAGCCGCAGAACTTTACAACAGTACGCACACAGAAGAGTATTACGTTTCGCTGGAAGCCCGTTGTGCCGCAGCCACCTGTTCCGCGCATTGTCCGCTACAAGGTGTTGGTGTATCCGGTGAACGAGGGACAAGACCCGTATCACGCGGCGCAAACCGCAGTGCCGCTTCTCGAAAAATGGAGCGATTCGAAAGACCCGCTTGTACTGTATTGGCAGATTCCTAAAGCTACAATGGTATCGGGCGCACGGTATGTGTGGACGGTACAGGCAAGCGATGCAAACGGTGATTTGTATGGCGAACCTGATGGCTTGGCAGAGCCGTTTATCTTTACGATTGAGTAAAAGTTTCCGTCTGCATATCCATTCGCAGATGATGATATGATGCGTGTGTGAATGGCAACGCACCACCGCACAACACTATTCAAGGAAGGCGCGCATTTCCTCTTCGATTCCTTCGCGCAATTCCATAAGCCGGCGGGCGTATTGTTGCAGTTTCACGCCATCCTCGGTGGCAGGCGTGTAGGGCTGCACAGGTGTCGGTTTTCCGTCGGCATCCACCGCAACAAAAACAATGATACAATGGGTGTTGTGGGTGTAGTCGGCAAGTTCGGGTCGCTTGCTGAACACATCCACCGCTATGTGCATTGACGTGCGTCCGGTGTAGATGACACGCGCCCGGAGTTCAACCAATGTGCCGATGCGGATGGGCTGCATAAACCGGATACCGCCTACATAGATTGTAACTGCATAGCCGCCGCACCACTGCACGGCACATGCGTAACCGGCTTGGTCAATCCATTTCATGACTGCGCCGCCGTGTACCTTGCCGCCGAAGTTCACATCGGTCGGCTCGGCAAGAAACCGCAAGACAAGTTCGTTGTTCATAGTCGGGTGGGTTGGGGATTGGTTGATGAATACGGTTTAGTCCTCTGCGGTGATTTCATCTTCGTCGTCGTGATGGTCGGAATGACCGTTCATGCTTTCAAGATGACTCATAACTTCGGCGGGAAGGTCAATACAGCGGAGTACACACCGCTCGGCATCGGTGGCAATACTGTGGGCGTTTTCGATAAGTGTGCCGTCGGGAAAGAGCAAGTGAAAATCCACATAGACGCGCTGCCCGCTTTCGCGCAATCGCAAGCGGTGAAAACTCACGCCGTTCTGTTGTGTGAATCCTTCCAACGCAGCAAACGCCTTTTCGTAATAGTGCGGATTGGTGCTGTCCATCAGTCCGCTTACCGCTGCTCGCAGCAACTTGCCGCCCTCGCGGATAATGTTTGCGCCGAAGAACAACGCAAGCAACGGGTCAATCACCGTTAATCCGGTTTTCCAGACAATCAGGAGAGCGACCACTGCGCCCGCACTTGTCCAGGCATCAGTCAGGATATGCCTGCCGTTGGCTTCCACAATCAACGACCTGGTACGCTTGCCAACGCGCACTAAATACCAGCCAAGTACAGCATTGATTGCACCCGCGCCTCCCGTAAGTAGCGTTCCTACCCCGATGTCTTCGATAGTTGTGCCATAGATGAGTTTCAGCACCGCACTGACCATAATCACGCCCGCAGCAACTATGATAAGACCGCCCTCAAATCCGGCACTGAAGTATGTTATCTTGTCGTGACCGTAGTTGTGTTCGCTATCGGGTGGGCGGTAGCTGACGCGCAGCGAATACCACGCAAACGCCACCGCGAATTGATGCACAACGGACTCCATTGCATCCGAGAATATCGCAACCGAGCCGGTTATCAGATATGCAAACCATTTGATGGCAAGCATGGCAATGCCAACCCCGAGCGACACATTCAGTGCGGTGCGCTCGCTTTGGCTTAACGTAAATCCATGTGTTGAAACTGCCATCCGATGTCTGTGCCTGTGTTGCCGTGTGCCAGTATCCTACTTAGTATGTATGCAAGATACGCAACGCACTCGACGGCGAATCTACGAAGTGCCGGATGTGTACCACGCGGGTGTGCCGCCAATCGCTGCTGTATCTTTGCGCCCCGTCCGGGGGATGCTTCCCCCAAAGCCAACGTGCAAGGAAGCATCGGATGAATCATCACTCACTCACAGAGACAGTACCGTATGTCAAATCTCGTTCAGCGTGTTCTTGTTGCCATTGTTGCTATTCCGCTTGTGGTCTGGATTGTGTTATCCGGCGGGTGGTACTTTGCCGGATTCGTCGCATTGCTTGCCGCACTTGGCAGCGATGAATTCCACCGCCTTGCCCTTGCAAAAACAGCCGCTGTCAATCGCGTGCTTCTTCTTGTGTGTTCGGCGGCGTTGCCCTTGATGTGCATGGCATCGGGAACAACGCAGATGTATCTTGTCGCCACAGCCGTTGTGCTTCTTGTCATGACGGCGGAGCTATGGCGCAATATCCCGAATCCGCTGCTCAACATTGCGGCAACGCTTGGCGGAATTGCCTACGTCGGCGGATTGTTCAGTTCGCTTGTGATGCTGCGGAACACGCCGCTGATAACAACCGCGTCGGCAAGTTCCGGTGCGTGGTTGGTGATGTCGGTCTTTCTTGCAATCTGGACGTGCGACAGTGCGGCGTACTTTGCCGGACTCGCCTTTGGCAAGCATAAGATTTTTCCCCGCGTCAGTCCGAAAAAATCATGGGAAGGTTCGATAGCAGGCGCACTCTCGGCAACCGCGCTCACTGCGTTTCTGTTGCCGTATGTCATTCCGGGATTTGCGCTGCACCATGCAATCGCCATCGGGGCAATCGCGGGTGTGGTGGGTCAGATTGGCGACTTCGCCGAATCACTGCTCAAGCGCGATGCAAACATCAAAGACAGTTCGTCGCTCATTCCGGGACACGGCGGCATCCTCGACCGTTTCGACAGTGTTCTTTTTGTCGCACCGTCGGTGCTGCTTTACTGCACAGCGTTTGGGTTGATGTAGAAGTCCGGTGATATTCAAATAAGTATAAAGTGACAACTTGATAAGCATACGACAACATCTTGCAGTATTATTCTTTACTGTTCTTCCGACCGTACCGGCGGTTGAGAATGTAAGCATGCAGATAGTTTCACAAAAACATCAGGTCGCCCACGTTATAGATTCATCATTGTTTGACAAACGCTTTCTTACCGGGCTTGCCGCACATTCTTCTTCACTGCGGTTGCATGGTAATACTCTGATGAGTGAAACCGATACCGTGACATTCCCACAAGATATTCCGTTACGCAAACGCATTGTCTTCCACGCATTTCGAAATGGAACAACATATTCACTTCACGCGACGAGAATCAATCTGACCAACATTGCCTATATCATTCGCATAAGCGCAAAGAATACACTTGCACGACGTTGGTCGGGAGTAGCTATTCTTTCGCCTGTGTTTTATCTGGCGGGGGAATCAGACGAGGATGATATGACGGGTGCATCCTACTTAAGTACTGAATACCGCAGTGCTGATGATTCGATAACAATCAGAATAGGATCGCGTGATGATAATAACCGGCTTCGCGCAATCATTGCAATTCGTAAGACGAAACGCAACGGATACGCTCTTGTGGTTGAAGATTGCCCGACACTGCGGGCGCGGTAGAGTGCTTCAAGCCAGAATAGAGATCCACCTGCCAGCACAAAGCACTCCGTCATATTCCACGAGTAATCATCCACTATGCTTCATTGTTCGTCAAAGTTGCCGATACTTCCGCTATCCAGCCCTACGAACTTTGGAATGCATCTATGAACATCCTCAACCTGCTTCGCGCTCAGCCGCTTTACACTACCTACACGCCTGAACAAGCACAGAAAATCATGCGCCGCCAAGCTATCACGGGATATGTGAGTTTATTCGCCGGGCTTGCCATTCTCACCGCTCTCGTGCTTGAAGTATTGATGTAATCCGCACCGCTTAGTGCTTCACCACAGTTGTATAACCATACTCGCCCGCATCGCTTTGCATGAGCAGCAGGTACGAACCGTGCAAGAGGCGGGTCATGTTTAGAATATGCGTTACGATGCCGCGCTCGCGGTAGCCCGCATCATCAAAATAGCATTGCTCGCCGGTTGCCACACTCAGCAGCCGGAACGTAACACGGGCGTTGGAATCAAGACGGAAATTCACCGTCATCATATCATGCACGGGATTCGGATACACATCAAGATCGCGCTGCAACGGCACATCCGAAGAGTCCGGTTTTTTATCGTCTGTCAGGTTGCTTTCTTCCGGGGTTGAAATGTAGCAGCAGCCGCCGCAACAAGTTCTGGTTGTCTCAATTTTCAAAGCTGATTCACCAAACCTATTTGATGCAATCACAACAGCAACTGAATCCCGACTAATACTATCCTCTAACATAACGTGTGTACCTTCGGTCGTTTTATCCGGTTTTATCAAAACGTTTTTTATTACAACCGTCTTCTTCCCAATACTACTATAGCGGACACTGTATGTCCCCGCCGGGATGTTTGTAACAGTGTATTTACCGTTTGCTTTTGAATACGCACCGCGAACTGTTCCCAAAACCTTGACGATCACGCCAGATAACGTCCGGTTATCTCGGTCGGTGATGATGCCTGAAAGCATTCCATTTTTCGACGTAGCCCGTGTGGAATTATCAGTGGCGGACTGTGCCGAGAGTTGCTGTATGGCACATAGAGCGAGTGCCGCGCAAACAAGAGCGTATGTGTGTTTCATGATTGTTCTCCATCAGGTTATGTGGTACGTTGATAATGATGGAGCGCGCTTCCCTTAACATAGATGCACAACGGTAAAGACAGTTACAGCGGCGGTGAAAAAAGTTTAGTCCTTGCTGCTTTCGCGCTTGATAACGATGAGCGTTTTATCATCGGTGTAAGATGCGTTCACGCTGAATTGCTGCACTTCCTCGAGCAGGTTGTACGCCATGTTGCGGGCGGTTTCGGTGTGGTGGTTTGTCAGGAATGATTTCAAGCGGTCGTAACCATAGAGTTCGTCGCTTTCGTTACGCGCTTCCATCACGCCGTCGGTGAATAGAAGCAACACATCGCCCGGTTTCATGTTGATACTTTCGACCGAGAATTTCTGGTGCGGTGAAATACCGAGTATGCTGCCGGTGGTTGGCAGTTCGGTGAGTATTCCCGTAGCGGCGGAATAATGAATCGGCGAGCAATGACCCGCGTTCACAAACAGCACAAGTCCGTTCTTCGACGACGTGAGTTCGCAGTAGAAGAGCGTGACGAACCGCTCGAAGGGAAATGTTTCGTAGATCAGTGTGTTCAGCCGCGAAATCAGTGCGGAGATTTTGGTGTGGTAGCTTATGCCCATGCGAATTGCACCCGATACGAACAATGCCTGAACCGCAGCGGGAAGCCCTTTGCTTGCCGCATCGCTAATCACAATGCCCGCACGGTCTTCGTCCTCTTGGTCGGTGGGTTTCAGGTAGTCGAAATAATCGCCGCCCACAACGCTGTCGGGAACGGAAATGCCGAACACACTGAAGTCGTTGAACTCAAGTTCGTGGTCGGGAAGCAGAGATCGTTGGATCTCGGACGCTTGGTCGAGGTCTTTCTTGATTTTTGCCTGTTGCCTGCCTAAGCGGAGGTTACGGAGTGCGGTGGTGGCGGCACTGCCGATAATCGAGATCGTCTGGTAAAACTCCTGCCCCATTTCGGGTGCGTTGAAGGCGAGCACATATTCGTAATAGCGGAGCATATTGCGGCGGCGGAGTTCGCCCACACCGGTTGCGGAGTATAAGCGGATGCCTTTCTCAAGCAGCAGTGTGTCGGTCTCTTGATTGGTGATGCTTTTGCGCTCGGCGAGTGCGGCAAACACCGGTTGCTCGGCGATGGATATTGTATAGCCGTCGGGAATCGCCTCTACATCGCCATGTTGGAAGAGCAGCGAGTATGAATCGTTGTTGTCGTTGAGCTGCCACACGCGCCCGCCGCTGATATGGAATTCCTCACGCTCGCATACATCGCGCACAAGGGTGCGAAGCAGTTCTTCGTTGCTCTGGATTTTTCCGGCAAGAATTTTATCAATCAGTTTATAGGTTTCTCGCTGACTAAGTGCGCTTGCTGCTGAACGCGGTATGAGTGACATGATTAGGATAATTCAGAGGTAATAGTCGCCCTACGACGATAACGCTGCCGGAGTATTTGGAGCGGATGGTGTTTTCGGCTTCCGCACGGCGGGAAGAACCGGAATACGCTGGCTGCATAATGCTGCGTCGCGCTCTTCGTTAGTGGCAATCACAATGGTCATTCCTTCCGCCGTTGCGTTATCAAGCACAGCACCGAGTGTGGCAATGCCGTCGTCGTCCATTGTTGCGCTCGGTTCATCGAGCAAAAGCAGTTCCGGCGCGTGGTGCATGGCAAGAATGAACTTCATGCGCTGCTTCATTCCGGTTGAGAATGTTGCCACAGGTGAGTAGCGCCGGTGGTGCAACCCCCACGTGTTCAGAAGTTGCTCGCCGCGATGTGTTCTTTCAATTCCGCGCAGGTCGGCATCAAGTGCAATCAGTTCCATTGGTGTGAACTCTTCGTACAGCGTCAGATACGGTGCGGCAAAGCCAATCATGTTCTGCGCGGGTGCAAGAGCAGTGCCGTGTGCGTCGGTATAGTGTAGCGAACCCGATGCAGGCGAAAGCAGCCCTGCAAGTATTTTCATCAGTGTGGATTTCCCCGTACCATTCTTTCCCGTTATCGCGCAGCGCGTACCGCTCTCAACACGGAATGTGATTGGTTGAAACAGTATCACACCCGATGTATAGGATGCTGTGATATTCTCTGCATTGATTGTCATGCCCGCTCCAAGAAATATGTTTTCATAATGCCTTTGCCTTTGATGTCAATCTCGCCGCAAGGGATGAAGCGTAGAGGCGTGCCGAGGCGCGTCTCTACGGCAATGGTCAATATACCGACGGCAGGTTTATTGATGTAAAAGAA
>JAEUSO010000065.1 GCA_016788605.1 Candidatus Kapaibacterium sp.
CTCCGTGATGCGAAGAACGACGGTTTCTGGAGCTTCCTTGGCGGTATCATGTATAATTTCAGCGATGATATCACCGACAGCGACGGCGATGGTTTGACTGATGTTGAGGAAACTGACATCTATGGTACGAATCCTTACGATCCCGACACCGATAAAGACGGTTTGAACGACGGCGAAGAAGTTAAGAAGTACAAAACCGACCCGAAAAACCCGGATACAGACGGCGATACACTTAAAGACGGCGAGGAAGTGAAGCAATACACAACCGATCCGCTTAAGAAAGACACCGACAACGACGGCTTGAATGACGGCGAAGAAGTGAAGACCCACAAGACCGACCCGCTGAAACCGGATACCGATGGTGACGGACTTGGCGATGCCGATGAAGTGAATCAATTCAAGACCAACCCGACGAAGAAAGACACCGACGGCGACACACTCACCGACGGCGAAGAAGTGAAGAGCACGAAGACCGATCCGCTGAAAGACGACACCGACGGTGACGGTTTGAACGACGGCGAGGAAGTGAAGACCCACAAGACCGACCCGCTGAAAGTTGATACTGACGGTGACAAACTTTCGGACGGCGACGAAGTGAAGAAGTACAGCACGAACCCGCTTGACAAAGATACCGACAAAGGTAGCGTTGAAGACGGCGAGGAAGTTCTTGTGAAAAAGACCAATCCGCTTGACCCGAAAGACGACGTTCAGAAGGTTGTACCGAAGCTTGAACTTGGCAAAAAATTGAAACTTAATGGTATTAAATTCGAGAACAACAAAGCGGAAATATTACCAGTTTCATTCCCAACGTTGGAGGAAGCATATAATACGCTAAATAGTAATCCTGACATGGAAGTAGAAATCCAAGGTCATGCTTCACGCTCGAAGAATAAAAAGCGTACCGAAGCACAAGAGAAAGATCTCTCCGACCGCCGTGCTAATGCAGTCCGTAATTGGCTCATTAACAAGGGTATTGCACCAAACCGTATGGTAGCAAAGGGCTACGGCACCTCGCAACCGGAGAATGCTGGCGATCCGTTTAATGAAGTGAACCGCCGTATTGACTTCTTGCGTAATAAGTAAGAATCACGGTTGTCACAACAATGCAAGGGCAGGTTCCAGTTGGAATCTGCCCTTTGTTTTGCAGGAACGCGGCGTAGCTGATTCCGTGCCGTAATTTCGCAGTATGTTTATCATTTTATAGATAACAGACCATTAACGTATGTTTCAATTCATGAAGTATCTCGGAGCGATAATCGCTGTTACCGTACTCTGCATTTCAATAATGTATAGTGGTACGCCGCAGCGGACATCGTTTGCCAAAGGCGCGTTCTCGCTTGTAATTCCTACCGGACTAACAGTGCAAAACGGGTTGCATAAAGCCGAACATTTCAGTACATCATTGTTTGCCGATACTGCAATGATTATGCTGCAAAAAACTCCAAGCTCTAATGAACAGAATGCTGTAGCATTCACATTCACAAACGGTGATAAGGCAATCATTTTCGATTGCGCCGGTACGTATGTCAGCATACCCGATATGCTGCAACGCTTGAGCATTATGCAGCAGAATATCGTGAATGCACAAGGGAGTTCACCCATGTTGTTTAATCAGGGAAGCTCGAACATAGGCGGTACGGTGGCAATGGATATTGATGCCAAACTTGCAACGGCAAAAGGCGACACAATCTATACGAAAGTGGCGGTTGGTGAGTATGGCAGTGCCGACAGCAAGCGTAGCATCGGTATTATTTATCGCAGCAAACGCCCGGCGGATAATGCAGCATCAAATCAATCACGTCAGCAGTATCTCTCACTTACACGAACGTTGATTTGCGAGAATATCTTTACATCGGCATCGAAAGTAGAGTGTTCAACCGGACTTTTTACTATGCCTGTTCCAACCGGATGGACGTTGATAAAGAAGATTGGTGCTAACCCGCTTCCTTCGCGCTCAGAATTCGAGGCATCACCCAAAATGCCTGTTCTTCTGAATGCCGGTGATTCGCTTCCTGATTGGAATGTTATGGTTGTCCAAAATGGATTATGCCAGATTGAGATTATCTCAACACCGGTGAACGGTGAAGCCCGCACACAAAAGGAATTGCTTGCTGATGCTCTGAGCTATATCGGCAAGACAACGGGACTGCCCGAAGCGAAAATCCGCTGTGTAAAATCGGATGCTGTGGCTGGTATGAATGGCATTGAATGTAGCTACGTTGTCTCGCGCACACGGGGAGAAACCCGTTATGTGTGGTTTGTCGGGGCGGCGACAAACGGGAGGCAGTACACCATCCGCACAACGGCATGGGACAGGGATATGCAAGCGGTAGGATTGATTGTAGGAAAATATCTGAAGTACATCACCCTTCAGCAGCCACGTTAAAAAAACGGCTGTTTGGCAAAAGGATAAAAAAAAGTCCCGTATCAAATTGATGCGGGACTTTTTTCATTGTCGGATAGTAGTGCGTTGCTCGCTACAGAATTACTTCGTGTCTTGTGCGACGAACGGAATCAATGCAAGGTGGCGCGCATATTTAATTGCACGGGAGATTTCGCGTTGTTGGAACGCGGTAAGTCCTGTAATGCGGCGCGGGAGAATCTTACCTTGGTCGTTGATAAAGCGCGAGAGGAACTTGTGATCTAAATAATCCACAATACGCGACTTTTTCATCGGGCTGGTTTTCTTGCGAACCTGCTGTTGGCGTTTGCGGAACGGCGACGATGCTGCAGCCATCGGCGGCTGGAGGATATCGTTATTCGGGTTGTTCGGTTTGCGTGGATTCATTATTTCGCTACTCCTTTTTCGCGCATGGCGTTAGATTTTTCCGCACGTTTCTTGAAGCGGTCAACACGACCTGCTGTATCCACAAGCATTTGCTTGCCTGTGAAGAACGGGTGTGACTTTGAGTCAATTTCCAGCACCATGCGGTCGCCCTTATAACAAGAGCGCGTCACGAAGGTCGAGCCATCGGTCATCACGATAGTGACGGGACGATATGCCGGATGAATACCTTTTTTCATAGTAAAAAGTACCGTTGGTAAATAAATGATTATTCTAATGTCCGTTTTGGAACTTAACGGCTGATGTCCACTTTGTCCACTTGACCAATATCGTCGAGCTTCACAAAGCGCTCAAGGAACTTCACTGTACCTTTGTCCGAGCGGTATGCTTTGATAACACGCACGTTCACGCGGGTGTCGGATTTCAGTTTCTTGAGTTTGTCGTTAAATGTTTGCTGTTTAGCCATAGCTGAATCCCTGCTTTTTGGGGGTGTATGAATAAATGGACTGCGAAAATACGCCTGACCGCCCAACCAGCCAACGGAAATTTCCCTTCAGCCCCGCCTTCTTGAATTCATCGCCACAATCCCGGACATTATGACAACAGCAATGTAAAATTTTTACAACATAAGCACAATAACCGATTTTAGCACTCGTCGAAGGCGACTGCTAATTTATTTTAGCAATCTAGTAGTTACAATCAATCCTATTTATTCAATTTTTTTGGAGAGTTATATGAATCTTACCCCGCTTCACGACCGCGTGATTGTTCGCCCTTCGGCACCCGAACAAACAACAAAGGGCGGCATTATCATACCGGACACAGCAAAGGAAAAACCGATGCAAGGCGAAATCATTGCAGTAGGCAATGGTAAAGTTGCCGACAATGGCACGCTCAGCGCACTTACGGTAAAAGTCGGTGACAAAGTTCTTTACGGCAAGTATTCCGGCACGGAAATCAGCGTTGAAGGCGAAGACCTTCTTATCATGCGCGAGAACGACATCTTTGCCGTTATCAACGCATAAGCCGCTTCCGCAATCCCTCAAAACAAACATTTTTAATTCAAACATTCTTATATCAAGGAATACAACATCATGGCAGCAAAAATCATAACATTTGATGTAGATGCACGTGCTTCGCTCAAGCGCGGCGTTGATCAACTTGCAAATGCAGTGAAGGTTACGCTTGGTCCTAAAGGACGCAACGTTATCATTGACAAGAAATTCGGCGCGCCGACCGTAACAAAAGACGGCGTGTCGGTAGCAAAAGAAATCGAATTGGAAGACCCGATTGAAAACCTCGGCGCTTCGATGGTGCGCGAAGTTGCATCCAAAACCAGCGACATCGCCGGCGACGGAACAACCACCGCTACCGTTCTTGCACAAGCAATCGTTACCGAAGGTCTGCGCGTAGTAACATCGGGCGCAAATCCAATGGACGTGAAGCGTGGCATTGACCTTGCCGTTACAAAAATCACCGCTGAACTGAAGAACATCAGCCGCCCGGTTTCAGGCAAAAAGGAAATCGCTCAAGTCGGCACTATCTCGGCGAATAACGACCCGACAATCGGCAATCTTATCGCTGATGCAATGGAGAAAGTCGGCAAAGACGGTGTTATCACTGTTGAAGAAAACAAGGGTACGGAAACAACAATGGAAGTTGTAGAAGGTATGCAGTTCGACCGCGGTTACCTCTCGCCGTACTTTGTTACCGACCCAGACACAATGGAAGCGGCGTTGGAAAACCCGTACATCCTGATTCATGACAAGAAAATATCAGCAATCAAAGACATCCTCCCGATTCTTGAAAAGACAGCACAAGGCGGTCGTCCGCTGTTGATTATTGCCGAGGACTTGGAAGGCGAAGCACTTGCAACACTCGTGGTGAACAAACTGCGCGGCACACTCCGCATCGCTGCTGTAAAAGCACCCGGATTCGGCGACCGCCGCAAGGCAATGCTCGAAGATATCGCAATCCTTACAGGCGGTACTGTCATCAGCGAAGAGCGCGGCTACCGTTTGGATGCAGCCGGATTGGACATGCTTGGCACGGCAAAGAAAATCACGATTGACAAAGACAACACAACCATCGTTGAAGGCAGCGGATCAAGCGACGACATCAAGAAGCGCATCAACGAAATCAAATCGCAGATTGAAAAGACAACAAGCGACTACGACCGCGAGAAACTCCAAGAGCGTTTGGCAAAACTCAGCGGCGGTGTGGCAGTACTCAAAATCGGTGCTGCAACCGAAGTTGAAATGAAGGAAAAGAAAGCCCGTGTTGAAGACGCATTGCATGCAACACGCGCAGCAGTCGAAGAAGGCATCGTACCGGGTGGCGGCGTTGCATACCTTCGCTGTGTAAAAGTATTGGAAGGTCTGACCGGCGAGAACCACGACCAGACAACCGGTGTTGCTATCATCCGCCGTGCTATTGAAGAGCCGATTCGCCAGATAGTGGCAAACGCCGGCTTGGAAGCATCGGTCATTGCTAACAAAATCAAAGAAGGCGAAGGCGCATTCGGATTCAACGCTTACAGCGAAAAGTACGAAGACCTCTTCGAGGCAGGCGTGATTGACCCGACAAAGGTATCGCGTGTAGCACTCGAAAACGCGGCATCGGTATCGAGCTTGTTGCTCACCACCGAAGCAACAATCGTCGAGAAACCCGAAGCGGAAAAAGCAGCCGCACCGCACATGCACGGCGGCGGTATGGATTACTAAGATTCACGTAATCCAACGGTCGGTCTTATTAAACAAAACCCTGTCGGCAATCGCCGGCGGGGTTTTGTGTTTATAAACATTCTCCATTGATAGTTTCAGCACATATCCACGTGACACAGTATTCGAGCATGCAACTATAATCCAGCTATCATTCCTTTTTGGTGCTATTTGCCATGATGGTAGTTTAGGGGTGTGTCAGTATTTGATTATGAGTTGTCTTAATTAGATATAATACTAATTATACTCAAATAAATCATAAACTCTGAATTACAAATAAGTGTTTTTGAGGGGGTACTATGCGCGAGTAAATGTGCCCTATTTGCAGGATTATATTTAAATGTTCCTTAGTTTAAACTAACTGTATCGCAGTTGTATGTTTTGGTCTATGCTGTTATTGTTTGATTTTTTCAAATAATATTTATACAAACGTATTTACTCTGATACCTTAAATCTGTTAGTACCGTAACAGCATGTGCATGATCTCTATTGAAGTACAACTCCTTGGAAGAAGTAACGGAGAGTATTCGTATGGAATATAGTATGAACCTCAGAGAGTACTATTTAACATAGTATTTGCTGTATGATGCAAGTAACATGATATTCTGTCTTTGATAGTTCGAGAACAGTGCTACAGGAAGCATAACGTTGTGTCCGTATCATTTTGATACTACCTTTTTAAAGTTCTTAATAGTGTCATTCTATTGTTATATAACGTAAAGGAAAGATGAGCTTATCTAAAGCTAACAAGCAATATGTCAATGTCTTGCAACAAGTGAAGTATGAATTTCTCAGTAACACGATTTATCAACAGCGTGCTTTTCAGCAGATAAAACATGAGATACATGATTTGTTGGCATCGCAGTATGATGCTGCTGACATTGGGGTATATGCATTTGATATAAGTGCTACTACACCAAGTGACTATTTTATCTACATCAATCCTGCAATCGAGAAACTTACCGGTTACACCCGTGAGGAACTACAGCGTCATGGGGCACGGCTGGTTTTGTCAAGATTTAAAGCGGAGGAATTGCCACGGATTATCGAGTTTCATAACGATTATTTCCGGAAAATCTATTCGCTACCTCACGAAGAGGCACTCTCGTTACGATACTATATACGGAATTCCTTCTGTAGGAAAGACGGTACGTGGTTGGAAGTTCAAGGGTCAGGACAGCCGCTTTCGATGTTATCCGACCATCTGCCGCAACTCTTGTTCTGTACGTTGCAGTTGATTTCAAATGATTTTGTCTATATCGGTTCGCCACAGCACTTGATAGAGCAAATCACCCTGCCGGAAAGTACAATAGTCAATACCGAGAAACTTGATGATAGCGATACCGTACACTCTATAATCAATAGTTCGATTCAGGCACATGTTGAAGAACTTGCGCAGCATGTGTTCTCGCCAAACGAAGAGTATCATTGGCAGTACCGTGAAGCACTTCGGTTCATGAAAACATTGTTGACACAGTGTTCCACACTCTCGCCCACCGAGGTGAAAATTTGCTTTCTGATGCACAAGCATATTGCATCTATGAAGATTGTTGAGATACTGGGACTTTCCATGCGAACCTTCGAAAACCATCGAAGCCGAATACGGAAGAAGTTAGGTCTTCAGAAACACACGTCATTATCGGCATTTATGATTGGTCTAAAAATGGGATAGCGTTTTTTGCAGTTTTTGAAGGAAATATTTTTTTTACACCCAAAAAAGTAGTAATAAAGTAGTAACGGATGGCGCGAAATAGTCCGGAATTTTGCAGTGGTGATTGAGTATGCCGTGATAATCAGAATACAGTCCATACTATGATACGCTATTGTAAGCAGTACTGTGTATTAAGATATAGGTGAGACATACTCTCTTAAACATTGCCATGTATATTCTCTGCAAGCGATAAGAATACCATATTTATCACATTTTTTTCGTATGGCAGAATCCTGAGTTTTGTTAAGTGATTGTATCAAATATTTCTTTGGTAAAGAAATGGCAAACAATCACGCAATCAATATTCAACAAGCAACGAGTAGCAATCAATTAACGATGGAGGTAACTATGGTAACCGCTATCGAAGGATAATACCCCATGTATTCGTAGATCAGAGAGGTGCGAAGATTATACAATAGCAATGATAGCTATCCATAACCATTATGCACCATAAGATTACATGGCAAATAAACTCTTTGTTGCAGTATTGGTTATACAGGACGAGTTTTTTTGAATGAACAGTTTTTCTAACCCGAATGAGGTGAGTGATGGAACAACCGCTGAATGATGATAATACACAACAGTTTTTAGATCTGTACAAACAGGTGAATACTACTTTTTTAAACGACTTGGGAATTCTTCCTTCGATACGAGCACAACTTACAAGCGAGATTCGTTCAATATTCTCGGACTTGTACGATACACAAGACGAAGCTGTCTATGTCTTTGATATTACTGCTACCAAGCCGGGTGATTACTTTGTTTATATCAACAACAGTCTTGAAAAATATCTGGGGTACACGAAAGAACAGTTCTATACCAATGGTGTGGAGCTTGCATTGGCTGCTTGGAAACCCGATGAATCACAAGACCTGCTGAAATTGCATGAGCACTACTTCGAGTCGTTATACACAATGCCTCCGCAGAAAGCACTCTTGCAGAAAATCTATGTTCGTAGTTCTTTTCGCCATAAGAATGGAAGCTGGGTGGACATAACAACGTCCATCCAACCTGTCTCATATTTTGCCGAAGCCATGCCGTCGCTCTTTATGTGCTGTTTGCATACTACATCGAATGGCGGCAGTGGGTTGATTCGCGCACCCATCGAACTCATTCATGCACGCACGAAGCCATTCTCGGTTCTGGTGCAGGAGCAAAAACTGCCGGTTGCCGCATCGGTGGCGAACCGTATCGATACGATCTCGCAGCAACAGGCACAAAGCGCACTCGCATCCATTATTAAGCAGGCATCAAGTACTGCTGCTGTCCACGATGAAGATACGCTCTTTGTGCGCCAATTACAAACGGAGCATCCTGATTTAACCACCCGTGAACTTGAAGTTTGTGTGTTGCTCCGCAGACAATTACGGAGCAAGGATATTGCTTTGCTGTTGGGTATTGGAACAGGTGCATTGGATAATTACCGCAGTTCGATTCGCAGAAAACTCAAGCTCGATAGGTCGGCGTCGCTCTCTACAACGTTACTCCGTTATTAAAGCAGTATTATGAACTCATAACAGGAGGATACATGAGATTATTGAGTAGGTAGTTCAATGATGGGATACGCTATTTTGCGTAGGTAAATGTGGTTAGGTTTCTTTCGGTATGATCGGGAATGTTGTACCGGCTTCGTATAAAACGAAGATGCGTATGCTTTGCACGCAGAAGAATGATTGTTCTATCGTAAGTATGTATTGCATGGAAGGAATATACTTTCGGTGAGGTGTGCCGGCTGTGCACCGTAGGGAGCGGTGTTTATAGCATTACGATTTCAATACGGATATTGTTGTCAGCAGGACTGAAAAGCCCCCGGTTGTGCGTGTGAATGCACCATAACCTCAGATCTGCGAAACAGTATTCCGTTCTATCCCGATAGCAGCATAAGGGTGGCAAGATATTCACTGATGTTTAACGATGGTTTATACAGAAAGGTAAATCATGATACCGCTTGCCCCTTCCCCACGGGAGTTATTCAGTGGGGCTTTTTCCGGTTCTCATGTTTCAACAACATCTAATACAGAACTGCTGACCGATTCTGTCTTCTCGATTTTACATGATTTAAAAAATCCCTTATGGGGTATCCGTATGTCGTCGCAATTATTGCGTGCAACCGACGATATGCATTGCAACATTCACGAGGTAGCCGACGATATCCGTACCTCGTGCGACCAAATTTTTGCACTGTTGCAAAATCTCCATGAACTCTATACGCTCGACTCGACTGCACAGCCCATACCGTACGAGGATACCCATATTCCCTCTGTGATGTCGCTCTGTCTTGACCAACATAAAGCTACCGCGGAACATAAGGAGATTCAGCTTCATATAGAGATGCACGGTGCTGATACGTGCACGGCGAATACCAATGCAGCATCCTTATCACGCATTCTTTGCAATCTTGTCTCGAATGCCATTAAGTTCACTCCCTGCGGAAAGAATGTTTATGTTTCCGTTCGTGAAACTGAAGCCAATGTGATTTGCCGTATCACCGACGAAGGTCCGGGATTTACCGAGCAAGACCTTGCCGTGCTCTATGAGAAGTTTGCGATGCGTTCGGCAGTACCCACGAACGGCGAGTTATCGAGTAGGTTGGGGTTGGCAATCGTAAAGATTCTTGCCGATAGAATTGGTATCGGTATCACTCTTGTCACCCGGATTGACGTGGGATCAACATTCACGTTATCCATTCCAAAGCAGCGCACTGACGTTGATACTACCGCAGAAGACCACTGTCGTGAACTGAACGCATGATGTACATCCTACCGTGAACATCCGTATTGCATGTGAAGATCGAATCTGATGGAACAACACTTGTTCCGCATAGCGCAACAACAAACAAGGGCAGCGATGACATCGTTGCCCTTGTTGTTTTCAATACATTGATGTTCCTGTTTGGCGGTGTGCGCTCATACAACGCCGTGCTGCGACTCTATATCAGGAAGATGTTTTAACGCATAGCGCACAATTCCCGTTGTGTTATGCACGCCTAATTTGCTCATGATATTCTTCCGGTGTGTTTCCACCGTGCGCGGACTGATGAACAGCTCTTCGCCAATCGCGTTTGATGTTTTTCCTTGTGCTATCAATTTCACGATTTCAATCTCGCGTGTCGTCAGGTCGTCAATCAGCGGAGATTGCTGGACGGTGCTTTTGGGCTGTTGAGCTGGCGGTTCTAAAAAGTGTGACATCAGCTTTGCGCGCATATACTCGCTGATGTATTTCTCGCCGTTCAATGTGTGGATGATTGCTGTCTCGATTTCGTTATCGCTGATTGCCTTGGCGCAATATCCGTCGCCGCCTAAATCAATAAACTCTTTTATTTTTTCAACGTGTTCGTCGGCGGTGAGCGCGATCACGATTATACCCGGATGCTCTTCTTTGACGTACCGTAAGCCGTCAAGCCCGCTTTCCGCGCCGATGGATAAGTCCATCAGAATTATATTCGGGCGGGGCGGTTGCGCCAGTTGCTCTTTCATGCTGCCCAAGGTGTGAGCCACGTGTGTCACCTTCATGCGTTTACCGGATTCGAGCAGTGCTTTCAGCCCGCTTGCCACAATCTTGTGGTCGTCAACAATCATAACATGAACCGATGGTTCCGGACTGCTTTTCTTCTGCGTCTTCTGCGCAGGACGGCTTTTGTATTCTGCATCGCTCGCCAATGACTTCACAAGCCCGGCGGGCTTGCTGTTCTTCATTGCGGTACTCTTTTTCGGGGGCATAGAGAATCGCGTTGTAGTGAAACATGCGGAAGCATACTATTGATAAAAGTACCCTTCACATTTACTGTTTTTCTGACACTGCGAAAATATGCGGCGACCAAAAAAAACAATCTACCCTGACAACGGTATTTTCTTCTACGTAGTTTCTGGTACTGCTACGCAGTTGTACTGATTTTAGAAACTACCTTCTTCACGGCAGGTACAGTTTTTTGCGGTAGCTGATTTTTGAACAGGAGCAATGAATAGGTGTGTACGGCTGCGGAATATGCTACGGCATCGCTCTGCAACGCGCCCATTCTCAAAGCTTTTATTTGCTGACCGCCATGCCGGAGCAGTGTGTAATCTGTACCCAAAGGGCTTTGGGAAACAGGGGAGCGCACCGCCTGCATTGGTTGCAGTCATCAGTTCGTACTGACAGCTTGTTGGCGTGCTGTGCAGTTCATAAACCTAAAGGGCTTTGGGGATACAGAACCGCACTTTGCACACGCATTGATGACAGTACTCATTATTATTCAATAATTCTAATAATCGTATGAAAACACATAATTACTCAGCGACAAAGTCCGCTGTGGGGGTTATGGTGTCGCGACTTGCAATACTTATGCTCTTGGCTATAGTATTCGTGTCGAGTGGCACTTCAGTTCATGCACAGTGTAGGTTGCTCAATGAAAACTTTAACAGCGCACCTACCCTTGCTAATTCAAACACCGATGGTGCATGGTACACCGATCGGTACAATCCTGCACAATTCACAAATGCAGTGTTGGGATCACAAAATGTTCTGAAAATCTCTATTGATGGAATTGCAGACGGAGCGACTAATCGCCCGTCCGGTTATCTAAGCAGTTTCTATAATACTCAAGGACGGAAGTTTAATCAATGCGGCGGATGCGTGAAGCGCATGAAGGGATCGCTTTATATCCCTGCTTCATGGGCAACAGATCACCGCCGTTCGGATATGTGGGCAACCGCATTTAATGGATCGAATACTATCTCATTTTACCCAATCATTGGGTTTCGTAATACAACCGGCTCTAATCCCAATATCTCGTATTGGGATGGCGCGGCTTGGGTTGAACTTGGTCCGCCATCATCCTATGATACGTGGGTGGATTTCGAGTTTGAATTAGTCGGTAGTAATGTCGTGTATAAGGTGAATGGTTCCACTGTCGGTACTGTTTCATCTGGTGGCTCGGTGTACTTCGGCGACATCATCATGCAAGCATACAATTTTAATGATCCTGCGTTGCCTGCTCCTCAACAAAGCACGGACTCGTATGATGCATATTGGGATAATCTACAAACGACGGGTGCTGATGGACTTGTTGTAACAAACCTGAATACAGGTATCAGCTATTGCTCAATTCAAGGTGCAATTGATGCATCAACTACAGTTGCAGGCAATACACTGAGTGTCAGTGCGGGTACATTCGCATTGAACTCAAGTATTACCTTGAATAAGGCAGTGAATCTTGTTGGTCCGAATGCTACAATCAGCCCGATTAGCGGTTCGCGTGTGGCTGAAGCAGTACTTGACTTCACAACTAACACTCCATCAAACTCACATATCACTGTTAATGCATCTGGTGCAGCAACCATCAAGGGCTTTACTATTGTTGATAATGCAGGTGGAGGTTCATCTCAAAGATTAGCTGTGAATGTTACCACGTCGCAAGGGCATCTGGTTGAGAATAACATCTTCAACCGTCAGGCAACTGTGAATACCTCTGGTTCCATCCGTGCTATTCATTTGGGAACCTTTGGTGCTGGTAGTGGTGCCACGGTCAATAGTAACCTCTTTACCGGGTCTTCAACCGGGATATTCAGCAATTGGTCATGGGAACGCTCTATTTGGTCGGATGGCGGAGCTTCAGTGTCAATCACGAATAATAAATTCATGAATGTACGTAACTGTATAAACATGGAAAATAATCCTGCCCTCTATACCATAACGGGAAATGATTTTTCTACAGGTGTGGGTAC
>JAEUSO010000066.1:0-5175 GCA_016788605.1 Candidatus Kapaibacterium sp.
CCACCCCGCCGACCCCGCCTTCTGCCGGAAAGCGCAAGCAGCTTCCACGCGACCACTCTTGTGTTCTGCTTCCAACTAATACCCGACCGGTGAATCCGACTCTCTCTCTTCCCCTACCGTTGATGTTGCATACAGTAGCATTTCATTACTGCATTTCTTTCATCGAAAAGATCTTGATATTGAAAATCTTTCACCTATTTTACCATGAATAACTACTACACTGTACAGACGTGTTTATAGTCAGCGATTCGATATTCTTTTTATCTCCCTGCGTTCTGCGCCATGCGGGCGGCGTTCTTGTGCAACCGTTCCGTTGTATTCGATGAGAAAACGGATGCTGACATATTGCCTTATGTTAGTATGTCTTTGCTGTTACAGTGCATACTCGCAGATACAACGGTGGAAGTCGCAACTGACCGATACCGTTTCAGGATTCTCTGTGCCTCAATTACTTATGAACGGCGACTATTTCGGGTATTATCTGTACCACGAAAAATATGATGATCCCAATAACAGGATAGGAGTATCATCCAATTTCTGCCGTACACTTCAGCGTAAGCGTAGCAGCGGACTTGGTTCAACGTTTATGATTGCCCAATATCCTGATTCGCGCGTTGTGATAACGACAATCAACGGTACAATCATAGAGTATGATACTATGAACCGTGAATGGAGAGCGAAGAATGACCTTGCAAGTGAATACGGGCAGAGCGGTGATTTGAGTGTATGCATGGGGCGGTTTGGAGAGTTGTATGCGGGCGCAAAGGTGGGTTCTGTATTGCGCTCATCCGACTTCGGTGAAACGTGGCATGTGCTGCCGTGGTTTGCTCGCGGTGGCGTGAACCAAATTCTCTACGGCGACGGCAACCTCTTTGTGCGTACATCCATTTACGACGAGAAGATGCAGCGCATTTACCGAAGCACCGACTGCGGCAATTCGTGGGAGGAGATTTCCTTGAAGGTCATTCTGAACGAGGGACATAAGGATTGGAACAGTTTATGGGGTGAGTCGCTATCACTCTCGTATGCTAACGGGAAACTGTTCTATATCTACCAACCTCATCCATTCAAAGACACGGGGAAAGAAGATTCCATACTTTTCCGAGACCCGAGAACAGGAGTGATAGAACGGGGACTATTTGAGTGCAACCCCGACGGCAGCGCATGGAAAGCACTCTACATTGACAGCACAAGCATGGTAAGCTATGCATTCTCTCATTTTCCCCAGTTTATTTGTTTGGATTCATCGGGCGGAGTTCACGGCATCAATAACAAACGGTATCTGATACACGTACCCGCAACAGCAGCGGAATGGACGTACTCCGGTCGAATGGGAGCAGTTGCACCAGAAGATACAGTACAACTTATCAAGCCAGCCACACCCGGAGCAGGTATTAGTAACTTAACTAAGTTGCAACTCTTGGCGGACGGGTACTTGCACATCTCGCCCACGCACTACCGTTCCCTGTTCCGCATCCCCACCCCGCCTATGATGCTTGCACAGATGCAACGCTGCGGCTACGCCACCTGCACCTTTGTCAGCGATACCCTTGTCTCCGTCATTCCCGATATGCTCAGTTCAAGAAATGTGCGGTACCGTTTCGATACCTTGCGGGCGGGAAGGTCTGTTCAAGTGCATGTTGAAGTCGGCAACCCGCTCATCCCCGCCTACTGCCGTGTAGTGGCAAGGAACACAATGGGAAAAGAGTCCGTCTTTGCCACATGGCTCTACCCCAAACCCGAACAGAAACTCACACTGATTCAGCAAAGCGGCAAGCCGGACTCGCTCGATGCGGGCGACGCTGTGATGTACACATGGGAACTGAACGGCAACAGGATCATTGACCCTCGTTCAGGATTCCCCTCTTCCGTCCGCAGGATTCCGCTCCTTCAATCCGGCGAATACACCTGCACCGTGTTCGACACAACGGGATGTGTGCAAACCACTCCCGCCTACACCCACACGGCGGTCGGTGTGGAGGAAACAGGTGCGGAGCAACGTGCCACAATCGAGGTACAGCCCAACCCAATCAGCGGCAGTGCGGACATCAGTTTTACCCTGCCGCGTTCCGGCATTGCATACGTGGCGGTCTATGATGCGTTAGGGAAGGAAGTGGCGGTACTCGCCGATGGTTACAAACATGCGGGGCGGCATACAGCACGCCTCCAGACCGAAACCCTCAGCGCGGGTGTGTATTACTGTAGGATGATAACAGATGGTACTACTCGAACTACTACATTAGTTGTTATGGAATGAGAATATATCCACAAACAAAAAACGGTGCGTACGCTTTTGCATACACACCGTTTGAATTAGGCAAAGCCACGTACCTTACAACCGCACCATATCGCGGCGCGATGACGTAAGATAGACCGGACCATCGGCGGTGACATGAATATCATCTTCGAGCCGCATTCCGAACTCGCCCGGAACATAAATCCCCGGCTCGATGGTAATCACGCAACCTTCGGGAATCACACCCTTTTCGTTGCGGTGCGAAACGCCCGGCATTTCGTGAACTTCAATACCAAGTCCGTGACCAAGCGAGTGCCCGAAGTATTTTCCGTAGCCCGCGTTAGTGATAATGTCGCGTGCCGTCAGGTCGAGTGTTTTCGCGCTCATGCCCGCACTGATGCTTTCGATAGCGCGTTTATGCGCTTCGGTGACAACATCCCATGCCTTCATGGCTTCGCTGCTTGGCTTGCCGATACTGAAGACGCGGGTCATGTCGCTGTTGAAACCGTTCCACTTGCACCCGAAGTCGAGCGTGATGACATCGCCCTTTTTCAGTTTGCGCGTCCCCGCCCTGCCGTGGGGAAATGCGCCGTGTTCGCCTGCCACGAAAATTGTTTCGAACGCATCGCCCTCCGAACCAAATTTCCGCGCCTGATAGCTGAGTTCAATCGCAGCGTCAAGTTCGCGCATTCCGGGTTTTACAAAACCCAGAATGTAGTCGTATGCCTGCGCTGCAATGTCAGCCGCTTTTTTGATGTGTGCAATTTCGGTTGCCGACTTCACAATCGTGGTATTGCGGGCAAGGTTAGGCGCATCGGTAAGTTTCACGCCCTTCAGTTGCTTTGCGATTGACTTCTTCATATCAACCGACAAGACGTTGGACTCATACCCCAACTGGCTGCCGTCCTTGAGGAGTTTCTTTTTGGTAATGTAGCCGAACACGTCGCGCTCTATGGCGGTTTTCAGTCCGTCGAGCGGAAAGAGTTCCGCCTTAATCTGCTCGGTGTAGCGGTCGTCGGTGAAGAAATGCACCGCCCGTTTTGTGATAATAAGCGTGGCGTTCGAGCCGCTGAAGTTCGTGATATAGCGAATGGTCGGCAGGTGCGTGACCATGTATGCGTCAAGACCGGCTTCCGCCATTGCGGTGCGGATGTCGCGTATCCGGCTGTCGTGCGTTAAGGATGATTTCATGGTGTTGATTCAGCTTAGTGAACGGTTTGGTCGCCGCCGTCATTGCCAAACATCATCGGACTATCGTTATTGATCATGATTTCACCGTATTGCTGCTCGTAGTTGATGATATTGTTCTGCAAAGCACCCAACAGCAACTTTGCGTGTTGCGGTGTCATCACGATGCGGGAGAGGACGCGCGCCTTTGGTACGCCGGGCAGCAAGCGGGTGAAGTCGAGGATGACTTCGGCATTGGAATGTGTGATGATAACAAAGTTGGAATATGTCCCTTCGGCTTCTTTTTCGCCAAGTTCGATATTGATTTGTTGACCTTGTTCTTGGTCGTTGGGGTTGTTCATTAAGGTTGAATTAGTTAAAGAAATACTGTGATTGCTTGTTATATATAACGCCGATGGAGTTCGTATCACACAGCGTTTGCTCAAAAATACAAACGCCACCGTAGGACGTAGCCACGGCGGCGTTGATTGTTTTTCGTTGAGTGTAATTTACTGCTTTGCAGCGCGGCGGAGTTCATCCGCTTTTTTGAATGCTTTGTCGGCACGGTCGGTTTGGTTGCCGCGGGCATAGACACCGCCAAGAATATCCCAATAGCGCGGGTTCTTCGAGTTTGAGAACTCCAAAGTTTCAATCTCGGTGATTGTCTGCTTCAATTTTGCTTTCTCGCGCACCGTTTCATAGATATTCACCATGTGCTCAATCGCCGTCAGGTCGTCTTTATGGGAGGGCAACCTGCGGTAGCGGTCGAAGTATTCCGCCGATTTGGTAAGCAGTGGGAAATAGCGCAACTCGTTCTCTTTGTACTTGGGGTCTTTATCGCGTTTTTCGCGCTCTTCACGTTGAACGATAGCAGCGCGATTCTTAAGGGCGGCAGCGCAGTTATACAGTGCCACATCATAGTCGGCGTCAATCTGCATCGCCTTTTCGTATTGTGCTATCGCATCGTCGTACCGCTCTTGGCGAAGCAATGCTTGGGCATAGTTAGCGATAAAAATCTTGTTCTTCGGATCGTTGCGGACAAGTTCGGCAAGCGAAGCAAGTGCTTCATCGAGTTTGCCTTGGTCTTGATAAATCTGCACTTTCAGATTTTGCGCTTGCTCGTCCGCCGGACGGAGTGTGGAAATCACATCAATGTATTGCAATGCTTTATCGTAATTCTTTTTGTTGTAGTACAAAGTGCCGAGTTGATTATATGGACGCAGATTCAATGACGCATAGCGTTCTTTTTCCGAGAGTGTCCATGTGGCGGGCGGGCTAACACGCCAACCTTCCACTACCGCGCCGGTTTTATCTTTTTGCACAGAGTAAAGATACACCGTGTCGCTGCCGGTACGGATTGCTTCGACCATCATCGAATCACCGGACATGCTCTTTGTGTTTTTCGACGAATAGGGCTGACCAAGAACATCGGTTGCTTTATCGCGCAGCATGTTCAAGTAGATACCTTTTTCTTTAGCAAGGGCAATCGCCTTTGATTGCATCGAAGCATATTTTTCATACGACTGAATAGCCGCCGCCGTATCGCCTTTCGATTCCTGTAACATGCCAAGCAGCGAATAGTTTTCCGGCAGTTCCGGTTTCAGAACGATGGCATTATTCAAGGTCTCGATGCCTTTATCCAACTTATTGGCATCATTTGTCTCCATGTAGCGGTTGAAAATCTCAACAGATGTGTTATACATCTCCGCCCACGTGCTGAACTTGATGTTGCTGATGGATGTCCTCAATGCCTCGTCGTTGCTTTTCTCCGC
>JAEUSO010000066.1:5185-12907 GCA_016788605.1 Candidatus Kapaibacterium sp.
CTTCGGTATATGCTTCAAGCATTCCTTTCATATCGCCCAATCCGCGTTTGGCATTGCCAAGCAAATACCAAGCGTTGTAGTTTTTCTTATTGCGGGCGAGTTCTTTTTCCAGTTTTTCTTTCGCCACAGCCCATTCCTGGCGGTCGTGCGCGCTTTTGGCGGCAATGTATTCGGGACTCATACCGGAGCATCCCCACCATGCGGCGGAGACACAGAGGAGTGTGAGTATTGCTAATCCGGTTTTCATGAAACCACCTCGTTGTTCAGTGAACAGATTCATGGTTGATATGACTATAGATGAATGCACTTGTTATCTGTTGAATATGTCGGGGCACACTCTTACACCGAAATCGGTGCTATTTGTTCCCGCATCGAAAAATACCAATCCCCGAAGAATCGCAAAACAGTAGATTTACGGAGCAGGCGGTGGAAAAATACGGCTCGTGCCGCTATGTAGGGTTTAGTATGTCATTTTCTTACGATTACCCCCTACTGTAGCAATGCAGGACACCAGATAATACCGATGCCCTGCCTCTACATGATGATATTTTATTTTCTTACGGCTGATGTGATACTTCGCATGACCGGTTATGCTTTTACTTTCTTCCGGTTCACAACACGCGGCTTTTTCACACCTTGCATTTCTGCATCTTCGCCATAATAATTGTAGTACTTGTAATACCTGTAATACTTATAGTATGAGCCGTAGTTCTGTGTTGCATCAAAGTCGTTCAAGACGATACCAAGCATTCTGCCGCCAACACGCTCGATTGATTCACGGCTTTTCGTGACAATTTCCATGTGCGTGGTATTGGCGCGGGCAACCAAAATGTAGGCATCAACCAATGTGGCAAGAATCACCGCATCAGTCACCGCCACAACCGGCGGCGTATCTATAATGATATTATCGTAGCGTTTCTTGAGTTCGTCGAGCAAATCCTTCATCCGCTGCGAGCCAAGTAGCTCGGACGGATTGGGTGGAATCGGTCCGCTTGTCATCACATCTAAATTCGGGATGCCGCTCGGTCGCGCCGCTTCTTCAATCGTCTTGCTTCCAACCAAGACATTCACAATACCGGGTTCTTTTTCAGTATGAAATACGTTATGCCCCACAGGACGGCGCAAGTCGCAGTCAATCCAGAGAGTTTTGTTACCGGCTTGTGCAAGCGTTGTGGCGATATTCACCGACGTTGTGGATTTCCCTTCTTGCGGCACTGAGGAAGCAACCATCACCGTTTGCACATGCGTATCCACATGGGCGAATTGGATTGCTGTCCGTACACTGCGGTAGTTTTCAGCTATCGGCGATTTCGGATTAACGTGCGAAATAAGATGCGACGTGATTTTAACATCCTGCTGCAAACCGGCAAAGAACTGTTGGTTATCACCATTCAACGTATGGCGGATATCACCAACCGTTACGTCGCGCGGAATTGTCGGGATGGTAGCAAGCACCGTGAAACCGCGGTTCTCCAACTCGTCGGGTGTGCGAACCGTGGAATCCATAAACGAGCGAATAATGACAAGGGCGATTCCAACCGCCAAGCCGATAACACAACCGATGGCAATGTTC
The DNA here is from genome assembly GCA_016788605.1 of Candidatus Kapaibacterium sp. Taxonomy (GTDB): domain Bacteria; phylum Bacteroidota; class Ignavibacteria; order Kapaibacteriales; family NICIL-2; genus JAEUSO01. The sequence continues at coordinate 6,759 of JAEUSO010000066.1, forward strand.
ACCATTCTGTTCGGGCTGACGGGACGGAACTCGGCAACCGCCGGTTCAAACACACGGACGTTCCCAAACACCGACTGCTCCGCGATTGTTGCTTCGTTTAATTTTTCTGCAAGCAAATCGTGCAACTTGCCAAGCGAACTGCTTGTGCGCTCCAACCGTGCAAGGTCAATCACCTGCTCAGGTATGCGACGGAAATCCGACTCAGCACTATTGCGTGCGGTTGCAAGCGCAGTGACTTTTGAGTCCTCCGCCTGCTTTTGTATTTGTAAATCAAATATCTTTTGTTTCAACGAGTTCAACGCCGCCGTCGGATTCACAGTGCCGCTCATAGAGCCGCCCGTTTGCGGAACGGAAACCGAACCGAGTTTAGAACGCCGAAGGTCTTCCGTTTTCTGGCGGAGCTTGCCTTTCAAATCGTTGATTTGCTGGTCGAGCTGACCCATTGCATTATCATACGCCACTTTACTTGCATACGATTCATTCTTCGTGATAATAAGATCGCGCCGCACTTCTAAGCGGGCGATTTCGTTTTGTAAACTTTCGATGTAGGGATTCGCCGAAGCGGCAAGATTATCACTGAATTCCGGCTCTACGTCTTTCAACTGCCGACGGTATTCATCTAATGTTTTGCCCACGGTCTGCGCCATAATTTTCGCCTCGTTGTACTTCGAGTCGAAATCCGACATTTTCTGGATAATGTTACGCGATTGTTCGTCCATCTGAACAGCTTTATTCGCGCTCATGTATGATTGCAAGTCACCTTCCGCCTTGCCGAGTGTATCACGTGTGCGCTCAACCTGCCCGCCCAAGAAATCCTTTACCCGCCGTGCGTTCGAGCGGTTACTGTTTTCATTGTCGGACTGGTAGGTGCTGACAAAAGTATTCACGATGAGCGCGGCTTCGTCGGCATTATTGGTGCGGATGCGGACTTCCACAACATCGGCATCACGAATAGAGGAGAGTTGCAGTTTTTCGTTCAAGCGTCCTGCAACTGCATCAAGGGTGTCCTCCAATGTTTTCGGCTGATATTCTTGCTTCACATCGTCGAATGTGAGAATCGGAATAACCGTACGGTCACTTTGGCTGATATACCGTGCGTCGTAGAGTGCGCGGGCTGTTGCAAGCAGAAGCGGCTTCGAGCGCATCACTTCGATTTCATTCTTGATATTACGCTCTTCCGTTCCCATCATCCCCATAAAAAACGCCGACGCACCCTGCCCTTTTTCGGAGCTGATGAGCATCTTCGCTTTGGATTCATAGACCCACGGGCGTGTCCACGTATAGGCAAGAGTGATTCCCACCACCACAAGGAACGAGAACAGGATGATGAGTTTGCCGCGCATGACAATGTTCACGTAGTCGAACAGTTCCGTCCGGTGTTCGTGCGTCGTCGCTGTTGGCGAAAATTTGTTCAGATGCTGGGGCAGCAGACGTTTTGGAGTATCCATACTCAAGGGGTTTGTTTGTGTTCGTCCATTACCGGAAACCCGGCTGCGTTCTTTTAGAAAAACAAGAACCGTTTTTTCCTCGCCTTCTTCAAAAGGGCTTGTTCCGCTTCATCATCGAAAATCTGCTGATACGGCTGACCGCCTTCTAAAATTGCGCGAGGGTTTTCACTGCATAAGCGGTCGGCAATGATTGTGCCAAGCGTGGTTGCTATTTCATCATAGCACGGAGCGATGTCGCTGAATGGTCGTCGGAATGTGTCGTGTGCATCACATGCAATCACTGTTGCAGCACCGGAACGGACAATCCTCAATGCAAATTCCTGAATCTCTTTGCCATACTTTCCCACGATACTTCCCGCCGTGACTTGTGTGCAAATACCGGTACGCAAGTACTTAGCAAGGACAAGCGGATTACGCATCAGGGCGATGTTGCGTTCGGGGTGTGCTAGCAGGATTTTCGTGCCGTTCATCATAAGGGAAAAGCAAATGTCAGCAAACCACGCAGGTGCTTCGGCAGGCGGCAGTTCCACGAGCACAAATCCATTGCGCTGTTGGTAATGGAATACTGTGTTCTTTGCAAGGTCTTGAAACTCGGACGTATAGTACATCTCGCAGCCAACATGCAGATCAAGAGTAATATCACGTTTTGCCAACTCATTGCGGAGCATCTCGCCTACCGCAATATGCTTTTCTTGTGTTATCGTTTCGGATTGATATGAGCGGATATGCGGTGTTGCACAAAGTGTTGTGATGCCTGCGTGCAGTGCTTGGTCAATCATGCGAAGTGAATCGTCGAGCGATTGCGCTCCGTCGTCCACTGCGGGCAGTATGTGGTTATGAATATCGCAGAACATGGTGTGTTCACAAGGTTATTGACGATGTTATGTTCTGCAACCGGATTGTGATGCCTCATTATGCCGAGACCGCCGACGCATCCGTATTTGGTTCGGGGGCAGGCGTGCCATTACCAATGTGCGGACGGACATTTTCGCGGAGCATAAAAAGTCCGCCCGTAATAGTCACGGAAAGAAAATTCACTCCATGTGTCAGCGCAACATACGCCAGCCCGTCTTCTTTCGGTACTTGATAGAGTTGCATCATTACCACAGGGACAAGATAATGCACCACACCGATTGCTCCGGGGGTAGGTGCAAGGGTTGTGCCAACAGCCATCACAAGCAGAAGCAAACTTGCATCGAAGAACGTAAATACATACGCTTTGTTCAATATCATTGCGTGGAGCATCATGTACATCGGTATGATATAGAAGAGCCAAATCAAACAGGATTCGCCGATTAAGCGGATGTATTCCGATGGTGTGGAGACGATGGAGAGACCTTTCTTGAATGTGGCTAATCCGCGTATTACTTTTTCGGCAGCAGCCGGTGCGGCAGGGGCTATCATACGCCGCACCGCCCATTCGCCGATGTTGGTGAATGTTATAAATACTATCACAACCAAGAGAATCGCTGCAAGCAAAGCGGCAGACCGTGTTGCTGTTTCGATATCTGGCATCACCGCCGAGAGATCATTACCAACAAAATACATTGCTATTGCTATAAATAGCAGCAGGTTCAGCACATCTATAAAGCGTTCAACCACCACGCTTGCAACCGTTGTTGTCAAGGGCAGTCCCGTGCGCTTGCTATACACAAACGGGCGGAGAAACTCACCGCTGCGGGGGATGATATTATTCGCGGCATAGCCCACCATCACCGCTGAATACAAATTCCATAACGACGGAGCGGGTTGAACAGGACGAAGCAACGTCCGCCACCGCCATGCCCGCAAAAAATGGGATGCAAGCACAACGGGTATGGTCAGTACAACAATGGTGTAATCGGCGCGGAGGAATGCCTCGCCAAGCTGGCGGATGTCAATCTTCGAGAACACCCACCACATCGCCACACAGAGTATGAGCAATGTAAGACCGAAACGGACGATATTTTTTTTCAGTGAGTCCATAGTCGAGCTTGTCACAGCACCGCGGGAATTGTGTAAAATCGGATGGTGCGGGCGTTATGCCACATTCAAACCGAGCGCAGCCATAACTGAATCATAGACCTCTTCCATCGTTGAGTTACCATTCACCGTCACCACTTTCGACGTGGCATAATAGTAATCAATGACGGGGGCGGTTTCGTCGTGATAGACCGCAAGGCGTTTGCGAATCACCTCTTCATTATCGTCAGCACGACCGCGCAGCAACAAGCGGCTGACAATTTCCGATTCCGGCACTTCGATATTGACGATACAGGTAATTGCGGAACCGGATTCTGCGAGAATGGCATCTAAATCCTTGGCTTGCTGAATGGTACGTGGAAATCCATCGAAGATGCAGCCGTTGGCAAACTTCTCTTGTGCCAATGCGTCCCGGACGATGGCAGTGGTTAATTCATCAGGCACGAGCGCACCCGATTCGACGATGTTTTGCACTTGTTTTCCTAACCCGGTACCCTCGCGGATATTGCGGCGAAACTCATCGCCCGTTGAGAGATGACCGATTGTATTCCGCGAAGCGACAAGTTGCGCCTGCGTCCCCTTGCCCACTCCGGGCGCACCAAAAAACACGATATACATACTTTGAAAAGCTGTGAATGTTAATCAAGTGAATCAATACGATTGTAATATAGGCAGAGAATACCCGCTTACAATAAAAAACTACCGATTCCGCTGTGCCATTTTCCCAAGGATTATCCCAAGTATGCGTCGAGTGACAACACGTCGGGTATTGCAGAATACTTTCTGAGCACATTCACTAATGCGCTGAAATCCTTTGGCGGTTCAGCACTAAACTGTACGTGCTGCCCAGTTCTCGGGTGTGTGAATCCAAGCACCGCCGCATGGAGCGATGCACGGGTGATTATGGGCTTTTCTTCATTGAAACGGTCTTTTTTCGAGATGTTATAGCGGCGTTTCACCGTGGACACGAAGAACTCTGTGGCATTGCCATAGAGTTCGTCAATCACAAGCGGATATCCGACAGTTGCACAGTGAACACGCAACTGATGCTGCCGTCCTGTTTTCAATGTACACTCAACTAATGTTGCAATCCGATACCGCTCCATCACATGAAGATGTGTGAAACTCTCTTTGCCCCGCGCCGATGGCATCATCGTGCCGGGTCGGGCTGGATTGGGCATCAGCGGAATGTCAATGTCAATATCGTCTTTCTCCACACGTCCGCTTACAACAGCAAGATACTTTTTAAGAATTGTATGGTGCTCGAACTGTAACGACAGATGCTTGTGTGCTGCGGCGTTCTTAGCAAAGCAGATGACACCGCTTGTGTCTTTATCCAACCGATGAACAACGAACACTTTCTCACGCGACTCCTCAAGGATACCACGTGCATGAGGCAGCGAGGCGCGAAAGCGGTCGGGAATGGTAAGTAATCCGGGCGGCTTATTGACAATGATAACGTCGTCGTCCTCATGAATAATATCGAGTTTCTGTTTTTTCATCTGTTTGATTCTTTCCGTTCAAGTGATTTCATAGTATTCGAGAGCAGCATGGCGATTGTCATCGGTCCAACCCCGCCCGGTACGGGTGTAATCGCCGAGGCAACAGTGGCGACAGATTGAAAATCCACATCACCAACCAACCGGTATCCGCTTTTCTTCGATGTATCTTCCAACCTGTTCATGCCCACATCAATAACAACAACACCCGGTTTAACATCTTGAGGTGTTATCAGATGCGGCACACCGACAGCCATAATCAATATATCCGCCTGACGTGTGTAAAAAGAAATGTCATCCGTGCCTGTGTGGCATACCGTAACGATGGCATTCATCCCTGTGTATTTCTGGTACATCAGGTTTGCCATCGGTTTACCGACGATATTGCTCCGACCGACAACGACCACATGCTTACCGCTTGTTTCGATGGAATATCGCTTCAGGAGTTCAACAATACCTGCGGGGGTGCATGGTGCAAACCCGTCAAGACCGATAACAAGCCGCCCCACATTCACAGGATGGAATCCGTCCACATCTTTATCCGGCGAAATCGCCATGATAACATTCATCTCGTTGATGTGTTTTGGCAGCGGCAGTTGCACAAGGATACCATGAACGGCATCATCATGATTCCAACCGTCAATCATACGGAGAATCTCTTCTTCGCTCGCCGACTCCGGCATCCTGACGATCGTCGAGTTCATGCCGATTTCCTTACATGCTTTGTCTTTCGAGCCAACATATACTTCCGATGCCGGATTATTCCCCACTAAGAGCAGCGCAAGCCCGGGAACAGTTCGCCCGCTTTGTCTTCGTTCTTCGATTGTTGTACGCAGCTCGGTACGGATGTCTGCTGCACATTGCTTTCCATCTATGATAATGCTCATCGTGTGGCGTGTTTTTGTAGTTGAGAGATTTGAGTCATACGCGGTTGAATTGCTTGGATCATAAGATGCGCGAGTCCGTGTGAAAAGAAACGGTATTCTTTACGGTCGTTATAAAGCAGATGCCGTAATTCCATATACCCGATTAACCACCATCCGTTATTATACCAGTGTCCACCATCCGAGAGATTGTCCGACGATATGCCTTCCACACTTAGCCGAATAGCAAAGAAAAAAAGGAGAAGTGCAAGTATCCATACAGATGTATCGACAACTCCACTCTTCCGCATATACCATATACAGTGAAGAAGGGATACGATCATACATAATTTTATCATGAAATATGCAAGCCCTCC
>JAEUSO010000067.1 GCA_016788605.1 Candidatus Kapaibacterium sp.
TGTCTATCATTCTCTCTCGGACTATCCCCGTGCATTGGAGTACTTCGGCAAGGCATTAGCAGTCGCAGAAGAACTCGGTAATAAATTAGTCGTAACAGCTAATCTTGGCAATATCGGAGCGACCTACGCAAAGCAGGACTTCGACGGCTACGACCACGCAAAGGCAGAAGAATATCTGATCAAAGCACTGAGCGGATTTGAAGATGTCGGTGCAAAGAATTTTCAGTATGAAGCACATAAAGATCTTGCTGAACTGTACGAGCAACAAAGACGATGGGAAGAGGCATATAAACACAAGACAAAATACCACGAACTGAAAGAAGAAGTCCAAAGCGAGGAAGCAAAGAAAAAAGCCACGCTCATGGAGCAACAGAAGCAAGCCGCCGAGCGTGAAAAAGAAATAGCTATAGAGCGTACCCGCGCCACAGCAGAGAAACGCATCCTCAACAACATCCTTCCCGAAGAAATCACGACACGCCTCATTAAAGGTGAGAACCCCATCGCCGACCACTTCGATTGTGTTTCAGTTCTCTTCATGGACATTGTGGATTTTACTCCGCTATCAGCATCTGTTTCGCCACAGCAACTTGTACATCTTCTGAATGCTATCTTCTCTTCTGCCGATGCTGTGATGCGCGAGTTTGGTTTGGAAAAAATCAAGACCATTGGCGATGCCTACATGGCTGTTGCGGGCGCACCCGTTGTGCAAGAAGACCACGCTCACCGCGCCGCAAACGCCGCACTCAAACTCCTTGAGGTAATGAAGAATCTTGTGGTGACGTTTCCAGAGAGCTATGGTGATAGAAGTTGGATAGAAACCATACCTGAAATTGAAGTCCGCATCGGTGTGCATTGCGGTCCGGCGGCGGCGGGCGTTGTTGGTGAGAACAAATTTCTCTATGACTTATGGGGCGATGCGGTGAACACAGCAAGCCGGATGGAGAGTCATGGCGAAGCGGGGAGGATACATGTGTCGGATGATTTTCGCATTGCTGTAGAGACAGGGCATTCGTTAGAGACGCGCCTCGGCACGTCTCTACGGTTTGTTGAACGCGGCGAGATCGACATCAAAGGCAAGGGAACAATGAAGACATTTTTCTTGGAGATGACATGATACTGTAACGAAGCGTTGCTACACGCTCAGAGTTTCTCTACAGCGCGGACTTTTGCGCTACGCGCACGCGGGTTGCGACGTATTTCTTCTTCGGTTGGTTCAAGCGGTTTCGGAGTGAGCATTTTCATCGGCGCGTGAATGGTTGTCTCGCCCGGCATTGTGGCGTGGCGCGTGGCGGTGAGTTCCTTGAACACATGCTTCACGATGCGGTCTTCCAACGAATGGTAGGTGATAACAACAATCCGCCCGCCCGTGTGCAAGCGCGGAACAATTCCACGAAGAGTATCCTCCAACACCTCAAGTTCGCGGTTCACGGCAATACGGAATGCCTGAAACACGCGCGCAAGTGTTTTGGCTCGGTGCGGCGGTATGATAACATCCTCAATAACCGAACGCAGGTCTGCGGTGGTTTCCAGTGCTGCGCTGCGGCGGCGCGTAAGAATCGCCCGCACAATATGGCGCGCATACGGCTCTTCGCCGTAGTGGCGGAGTATCCTTATCAGGTCTTCTTCGTCATCGTTATTAATGATGTCGGCTGCCGTCCGTTTGTCGTGGTCATGGCTCCCCCCGAAGCGCATGTCCAACGGAGCGTCGAACCGGAAGCTGATGCCGCGCCCGCCTTCGTCAAGCTGGCGCGAGGATACTCCAAGGTCGAGGAGAAGCCCTGTAATGCTGCTGAACGGCTTCCCCCTCTGTTCCTCTTTACTGCATGCCTCGGTGAACTGTGCGTAGTTCGCGTGAACCGTCACAATCCTGCTGTCCGCACCTTTGGCAAGCTCATCGGCGAATTTCCCCCCGGAATGCCGTATCGCTTCTTCATCTGCATCGAATGCATACAGGCGACCGCTGTGAATCCTCTTTATGATTTCTGCTGCATGCCCGCCGCCGCCTAATGTGCCGTCAATGTAGATACCGTTGGTGTCGGTTATCAGCAAGTCAAGTGTCTCGGCAAGCATCACCGGCAAGTGATACTCGTATTGCTCTTCCGCATCGCGGTTGCGCTCCATCCGTTGTGCGCCGGTTTTCTTTTTCATAGACAAGGGTTTGATAGATGTACACTTTCGTATTTCCCCCCGGATATACTTCCTGCTGCATCACCATCCTGTTACTTCATCACGTTCGATGCCACTTGTTCGTAGGTTTCGGAATACCCGCCCAAATAGCGCTCGAACTCTTCGGGATTCCAGAACTCGATACGGTCCATCATCCCGACTATCGTAACCTTCCCGTCTATGCCTGCGAACTCAGTGTGGCGTTTCGGAATGCCGATTCGCTGCTGACCGTCTATCTGCACTTCTTCGCTCCACGAGAGAATCATGCGCAGAAAGTAACGGTCTTTTTCATCGTACTGGTTCAGTGCGCCGAAGCGTTCTTCGTACTTGCGCCATTCATCCAGCGGATAAGCAACGATACATTTATCCGTACCGCGCGTCAGAACGAACATGTCGTTAGCTTCGGGCGAAAGCGCTTTCCGCATTTTCGCCGGAATGTTCACTCGACCTTTGTTGTCAATCGAGTATGTTTCCTGTCCTTTGAAGCCCGACATAATTCGTGATTGAGTTGAGACCTTCGGGTGATACCATTTGATTGATGACTTGTGTTTCCCCCACTTTCACCCACCAATGGCAGCAGAGTCATTTCTTCCCCCACTTTCACCCACTTGACGGGTGCGAAACACGGGAATCGGCGTTTCCTACTGAATCAGTTTATCACAGAATGCAAGATTTTTTTCAAAAAATGCGATTTCTTGGTATTTAAGCATATTTCGCGCCTGATAATTCCGTTATGCCAATTTTTCCATCTTCAAAGCATGCTTATGCGTTTCCTTCATCCACCATTATCTGAATAAACTGAATTTATGTTCAGTAAGATTTTCAATCAGAAAATCAAACTGAATTTATGTTCAGTATAACTATGGGTATTGATTCTATTCATTCTCATTCGGCTGTATTCATGATACAATAGAATGGTGATTACTTTGCTCTACAGTAATTTGCATTCAATCGCACGCTACTTTCGGTGCGGCGGGAATTTCTCATCACAAACGCGACATCATGGCAACAAAGAATATCACAGTAGTCGGGGCGGGCTTGGTCGGCTCGCTTCTTTCTATCTACTTGGCAAAAAAGGGACACATAGTGAACGTGTACGAGCGGCGACCTGATATGCGCTCGGCGGCTATTCCCGCAGGACGTTCCATCAACCTTGCGCTTAGCGACCGCGGCTGGCGCGGATTGGAAGGCGCGGGAATCGGCGATGCAATACGCGCTATCGCAATACCCATGTCGGGGCGAATGATGCACGGCGTGGACGGCACACTGAACTATCAGCCGTATGGCAAAGAAGGGCAGGCGATTAACTCCGTCTCGCGGCGGATACTGAACATGACGCTGATGGATTGCGCCGAACAGTATCCCAATATCACGCTGCACTTCAACCACCGCGCAACAGATTGTGATATTGATGCACCGTGGGTCGCTTTCGAGAATACACACACAGGCGAACAGAGCAGGGTGGAGAGCGATATCATCATCGGCTCGGACGGAGCATTCTCCGCAATACGCGAGCGGATGCAGAAGACCGACCGCTACAACTTCTCACAAGATTATTTAGAGCACGCCTACAAGGAACTCACGATTCCGCCCGCAGACGACGGCGGCTTCCGCATGGAAAAGAACGCGCTGCACATTTGGGCGCGCAAGAGCTTTATGATGATTGCCCTGCCCAATACCGACGGCTCGTTCACCTGCACGCTCTTCTTCCCGTACAAAGGCGAGGTCTCGTTCGAGCAGCTCCGCACCGAGGACGATGTGCGTGTCTTCTTCAATGAGTATTTCCCCGATGCCGTGCCGATGATGCCAACGCTCATCGAGGACTTCTTTGGCAACCCTACAAGTTCGCTTGTCACGATGCGGGCATTTCCGTGGGTCTATGGCAATACCGCCGCGCTTATCGGCGATGCCGCCCATGCAATCGTTCCGTTCTACGGACAGGGAATGAATTGCGGTTTCGAGGATTGCGTCGTGATGAGCGACTGCATTGACGCAAGCGGGGGAGATTGGACTGCCGCCTTTGCCAACTACGAGCGCAACCGCAAACCGAACGGCGATGCCATCGCGCAACTGGCACTTGATAACTTTATTGAAATGCGTGACAAAGTAGCCGACCCCGACTTTCTGCTTCGCAAGAAGATTGAAGCAAAGTTGCACGCAGAATACCCACGTTCATTCACACCACTCTACACCCTTGTTACGTTCAGTCCTGATGTTCCGTATTCCGAAGCGTTGCGGCGCGGGCGCGAGAACGACACGCTCATGGATGCAATCCTTGCAATCCCCGGCGTACACGATCGGTGGGACGACGAGGATGTCCGCAGCGCAGTGCAGTCCTTCGTTCAATAGCATATCCTGCGTGAAGAAAAATAATTCGGACAACGCTGTGGGCTACGTCATATTTTGCTTATGGTAATCAACGAAGGTTCTTAGCTCTCAATCCGGCAACCGGACTATTTATTTACAAATACAACAGTGTACATGAAATCTGTTCTCTTTATTGTACTCCTTGCGTGTGCAGGGTTTTTGCAAACAGCAAACGCGCAAGCTCCTGTCGGCAACGGTCAGTCACAACTCAATGCAGGTATTGGCTTATCAAGTTGGGGCTTGCCGGTGTATGTCGGTTTGGACTACGGCGCGGCACGCGACATCACGGTCGGCGGTGAAGTTTCATTCCGTTCGTATGGCGAGAATTGGACCGGTAGAAAATACAATCATACGATTATCGGTATATCGGGTAACTTCAACTATCACTTGAACACCGTACTTAAATTGCCACGCCAATGGAATATTTATGCAGGACTCAACCTCGGCTTTTATTACTGGTCATCGCCAAGCGAATATGGTGGTGGCGGTGCGTCGGGCTTAGGTCTTGGTGGGCAGCTTGGAGCAAGGTATTACTTCGGTCAGTCCACGGGTATAAATCTTGAAGTCGGCGGCGGGAACGCATTCAGCGGCGGAAAGATTGGATTGACGTTCAAGCTGTAATCACGCCACACAACAGAAAAACGAAAAGGGGAGTGCATGACGCGCTCCCCTTTGTTATTATCGAACAGTTACAGTGTTAGCGCGATGCAATAACAAGAACGCCTGCCGCTCCGCTGTTTGTGCGGATATAATACACACCGCTTGCAACAGCATTGCCGCTTGTATCGCGCCCGTCCCATTGCGCGGTTGCAACGCCGCTTCCATCGCCGAGTGCGTTCACCGAAGCCACCAACCTGCCAAGTGCGTCGGTAATCGTCACACGGGTGTCGGCAAGAGCAGGGAATGCCAACCGCACACCGCCACTCGACGGGTTCGGATAGATTGTGACATCCGATTCATCGTCCTCGTCATCCACGCCCACCGTTGCAAATTCATCGAAACGTTGCTTCTTGAATTTCCACGCAATGAATGTATCCCACAGATCACTGAAGTGCGGGCTGCGGACATTCGACGTACTGATAAACCCGCTTTGCCCGGGGCGGAAGATGTTATCATTATTGATTGTGCCGCCCGATGTGAATTCCATCACAAACTGATATGTGCCGCGGTCGTAGTGATTATACGGCTGATTGCCGGGAAAGCGTGCGGCTGCACTTTGCGGTGTTGCCTTCATGCTCTCAAATGTCACGCTTGGTTGTACGCGCAGCACAGTATCAAGCACCATAGCGTCGCGCGTCGAGCCGTCGCCACGCTTCCAACCAATGTCGCCATTCGTCCACCACTTCACGGGCTTGTTATTCCAATTCACCAAATACCCTTGCTTAGGATTGCTTTGCAGTTTTGGCAAATCATTCCATTCCAAAAATCCTTTCCATTCCTGCGAGCCGTCGCCGGAGCGGGGAAGGCGTGGGTCGCTGTTATCGTTGCGGCGATCAATGTACTTGCCCACGTGGTAAAAGCGTACGTTTTTGTCGTCGTTGTAAAACACATTGAAGGACATGGAGAATTTCTTCAACGCCGCCTCGAAGGCATTCAATGAGGTTGCGCTGTTCACCGAGTAAATAGCATCGAACATGGTGTTATCGCGGAATGTGCCTGTGCGGAAAGTGTACTTTTTCATGAATGCATAACCAAGCTGCGTATCCACATCAACCGAAACGCCGTGCTCATTCACTAATACCGTTTGTACCACAGGGTTTGCACCGCGCACAATAATCGTATCCCTGCGTACAGTCATTGGCTTCCATGCTCCGTTGTTGTAAAACTCCACGTTGCCGCCCGTGCTGCGAATCGTATCAACGAAGATGTCGGTGTTGTCGCTGATGCCACTTGTAAGCGACCACGCGAAGTTGCGCGTGCGACCAATAACAACGAACGGCATTCCGGCGATGCTCATCCCGCCCGCATGGAACGACGGACACGAGAGTTCGACTTCGTTCACAACAGCAACCGTTGTTTTACTGGCATCATCCATTTGCGGTGCGCCCAAGAGCATTGTTCCGCCTTGCTGAAGTTTCGCGCCGTGGGCAAGTGCGGCAAAACTTCCGAATGTGGTCGGCACTCCGAATCGCTCGGACGATTCTTTGATTGCTTTTTGCTCTTGTGCCCGACGTTCGAGTATTGCCTTATCAAGCGGCACATTCTTGAACACATTTCCATTCGATTGAACGGCATTGCCTTTGCCCGGCTGCACTGCCCCGAGTTCCTCGTTGGGAATCGTCGTGAACGTAGCTGTGTCGTTCACCGGGTTTGCAGTATTGAACGCATCGTAGCCAGCCGACTGCACAATACTAAGATTGGTGAGTTCGCTCCCGCCGAATTGCCCGAACCTATCCATGAGAAACTGTGCAACTCCGTAGGTTGTGAGCGGAGTCCATTGCGGAAGTTGCAAACCAATCTGTTGCAACTGTGCTATCTCAATCGGAATGCGTGTTAATTTATTAGCGGCAACGTCGGCGCGAAGTGTATCAAGATAACTGTTCACACCGGCTGAGTATGATTCAAACGCGCTCTTGACAGAAGAGGGAAGTGCAGCGTATCCTGATGCACGCTCTGCGGGTGTTTCAAGGTCGCGGCGGTTGGCGGCATCCTGTGTGAGTTGCGATGAACCATATACCGACGAAAGTCGACCTTCGGCAAAGAGCATGAACGTGAGCATTTGTGCAAGCCGGTCTTGTGCATGGCAATATCCTTGTGCATAAAACACCGCCGGTTCACTCTCCGCCTTAATGTGCGGAATGCCAAACTCATCACGGAACACAACCGCCTTTGCACCATCGTTAGCGGTAAGCGTTCCGGTATAAACAAGCTGTGCCGACACAGGTAATGTTGTAATGACAAATAGAAGCAGAACACATGCGCGTATGCGTGCGCACCCTGCGAAAAACAATCCGAGCATAACGACCTTTCTGATTGATGAAGATATAGTGTGACCCCTGACCGATGCAACGAACTTACAGCACATATCACACACACACAAACACAGTTGCATGATTTGCGAAACAACATCCAGCAACACGCATTATTGTTCATGGACGCACAACACACTTCACAACGGTAGCATACACAACACGAGAGTGCTATTGCAATGTTTGCCGCTTGCATTAGATTGTCTGTGCAGCATCTGATTGTTCTTATCCCGTCTCATACACGCACACGGACAGGTGATGTGTTTCAGAAATGAATATCGCGCTGCACACCGCATTGTAACAAACATTGCAGCTTGTGTGTCAATGCCAATAAGAAGAGAGAGTGATGAGTGATGAATCTCTCAGAGTCAATTCTTCATCGCCCGTCATACGCAATCGTTCGTTCATTACACTCACACTATCAGGAGGATTTATGAAAACGTTTGGTTTGGATTACTTCACCGCTCCGGTTGACGATGCAGAGAAACGCCAATATGATATTCTCGGTGCATTGCAACAACGCCGCTCGGAACTCTCGCGCACGCGGCTCTATCCTGTCATCGCAGAACTCATCGAACTCCGCGAAACCCTGCAACTGCTGATTGAACAAAAAGGCAAGGTTGATGCAGCGATTCCCAAACAACTGACCGATGTGGACTGGGAGTCGAAACAACTAACGTACACGCAGCAACACAGCGACCCGCAGAACCTTGAGAAGATGTTCGACCTTATTGAATGGTCGTTGCCGTTTCTTGATGCGGTGATTGACGAAGGCAAAGTACTCTATGATTTTGTGGATGAGAACATCATCCTTGAAGATGTGGGTATCGTACCAATGTACACCAACGAAGGATATTTCTTCGTACCCGAACACCGCTCGCATATCATTCACGTTCTCCGCTACGAACTCTCGATGCTGATGAGCGACGGGCAACACTACCGCGCAATGCGAACCAACGAAATCGAACAAGTGGAAGAGGGCGGTATCATCCGCACACCGGAAGCAATCAAGCTGCATATCATCAGCACACACCGCGAGCTGCCGAACCCCGCAACATTTGTTTGCGAAACCGAACTCGATTTTCCGTACTACGAAACCATCCTGCCTGTGGTAAAAAGAAAGTTGATGATGCGCCTTGCAGCATAGCTCTATATAACCACACGCAACAACAGAGTACACAGCAGCCCGTATGTGACGTTTGCATACGGGCTGTTTGATTATACATCTTCAAAACAGTTCAGGTTTGTTCTTCGCTTGTGTCTTCATCAGGCGTATTCTCAGCAGCGCGACGGTACGCATTTCGTGTGGCAACCTTCTGCATCATACGGTCTATAATCAACCCGGTGATGCGTGTTGCAATGCCTCCTACCGGCGCGTTGTTCATCACATCGTTGATGCGTGTTTCATCAACATCAATTCTATACAACACCGACATCAACCGTTCGGGATGATGGGTAAGCATGGAGACAACCGCATTCTCGATTGCAGCGCGCAGAGCATCCGCAGAGAGTGCATCAGATGCACTGTCACCAAACGCATCATCATCATCCACGGCACGCAACGCCAGGTGCAATGCTTCATCATGTTCATCAATTCCTTGTCCGCTCTTCATACTCAGTTATGTTGGATATGCTGCATAAAAAAAGAGACCCGCAACAGTGTTGGGGTCTCTTCTCATCAAGCTATGAATTTTACTTACCTGCTTATTTTTTAGCAGGTGCTTTTTTTGCTGCTGCTTTTTTAGCAGGAGCCGCTTTTTTAGCAGGTGCTGCTTTCTTTGCAGGAGCCGCTTTTTTAGCAGGTGCTGCTTTCTTTGCAGGAGCCGCTTTCTTTGCAGGTGCTGCTTTTTTAGCAGGTGCTGCTTTCTTTGCAGGTGCTGCTTTTTTAGCAGGTGCTGCTTTCTTTGCAGGAGCTTTTTTCGCTGCTGCTTTCTTTGCTGCTGGCATGACTACCTCGTTGTAGTTAAGTGATACAAACAAAATGCGTTGCAATTATACGAACACACATTTTGGTATGCAAGAGTTTTGCACTTCATCACTTGCATCATTGAGAATAATTTTTATGCACGCATGACAACACACGATGCAAGCACATTTTTTCAACAGCCCTGAACACCGCATAAACACTACGTTTTTAGTACATCACTTGTACACGTCTCTCTATCATTTCATTCTATCGTTTGTAAAATTATTTTTCACATCATCATCATCATCATCACATCATCATACACTTCATCATCACATCATCATCACTCAACATCATCACTCAACATCATCATATCATCATACACTTCATCATCATCACATCATCATCATCACATCATCATCATCACATCATCATCACATCATCACATCATCATCACATCATCACATCATCATCACATCATCATCACTCAACATCATCACAACAACATCATCACAACAACATCATCATCACAACAACAACAACATCATCATATCATCATACACTTCATCATCACTTCATCATCATCACATCATCATACACTTCATCATCACTTCATCATCATCACATCATCATACACTTCATCATCATACACGTAGCAGCATTATGAATACAGCGTCCATAAGAAGTAGATTGCAAAGCACAACATCACCATTCCGTATGCACGCTCGATAGTCCTGTTACGCAGCCGAACGGAGATTCTGCTTCCGTAATATGCGGTGGGAATCGAAACTACTCCAAGCACACATGCAACCGTCCAATCAATATGTCCCACCATTGCATGGACAATCGTTCCGGGAATTGCAAGCGCAGCCACACACACAAGCGATACCGCCATCGCTTCCTTCACTGTTGTACGAAGTATCTTCACAAACGCCGGGATGATGATAATGCCTCCTCCGATTGCAAGAAAACCGGAGAGCAAACCCGTAGCAACACCAATCATAATCAACTGTGTAACACTCTGATGTTTAGGATGATGTGCGGATTCTTTCATCAGCCAACCGCGTACAAGAAATGTGACCGAGGCATACACCATCACACACGCAGTGGCAACCATCAGCACGTGGTCGTTCACAAGCGATGAAGAGTATGAGCCGATAACATTGAAGGGAAGCGCGGCGGAGAGAATGATCGCGATCGTCTTGCCATCCAAGAGTCCTGCACGGTAATACGAAACAGCACCGCTCAACGCCGAAGGTATTGCAGCAGGAAGTGGCGAACCGAGCGCAAGCAATGCGGGAAGCCCTGCAAAGAGTTTCAGCATCGGTGTGGCAACAAGCGCACCGCCCAAGCCAAAGAAACCCGACATCATTCCGATAACAATTCCAACAAGGACAACCGCAAAACTCATAGCGTTGAATCAAGAATACAGGATGATAAAAAACACATCGCGCACCATACAACGTGTGTATGATGCGCGTGATATTGTCGTCATGTTCGCAGTGCGTTATTTCAACGCTAATCCTGCATCCAATATATCGTTCACTTTTGCAAGCGTGGATGCTTCGGCATAGAAGCGGATGAGCGGCTCTGTACCCGATGCGCGGATAAGCAGCCACGAGCCGTCGTCGAGTATAAACTTATAGCCGTCTTTGGTCAGCGTGTTTACCACGGCATACTTGCCGATTTTCTTCGGCAGTTTTGCGCACGCATTCATGATGGTCTTCTTCTGCGATTCCGTTACGTGAACATCACGGCGGCGGTAACGGTGCGTGCCGAATTCTTCATCGAGTTCATCAACCAATTCCTTCAATGATTTCTTGCGAACCGCCATCATCTCAAGCAGCAGCAATCCGTTGAAGATGCCGTCGCGCTCGGGTATGTGCAACGACGTACCTAAGCCGCCCGACTCTTCACCGCCGATAATGACATTGATTTCGTTCATCAGTTGTGCCGTGTACTTGAAGCCCACCGGTGTTTCGTAAAGTTCGATGCCGTGCTTCTCGCAATAGGCATTGACCATCGAAGTAAGCGATACGGTTTTTACTACCGCGCCTTTCTTCTTTTTATTCTCGCGCAGATACTTCAGCAACAGCATAAAGATGCGGTGCGAATCCACGAAGTTACCGTCGCCGTCAATCGCACCAACGCGGTCGGCGTCGCCGTCGGTGGCGATGCAAATGTCATAGCCGCCGCCCTTCATCCGCTCAATCGCAATGCCTAAACATTCCGCAATCGGTTCGGGATGATCAATCTCGCCGAACGAGGGATTGTACTCGCCGTGTATCTCCGTCACATTCGTCAGCAGCTTGCCAAGCATTCCAAGCCCTGCGCCGTGCATCGGGTCGAAGAGAATCTTAAAGCCCGCCTTGTTAATCGCATCAATATCAATTTTGCGGCGCAGATATTTATAGAAGCTGTCCTTCGCGGCAAACGGACGGATGAGCTTCACCTTTTGCGACGCATACTCTTCATACGGCTTGAGTTTCAGCGATGGTGGATTTGCCTCGATAGCCCGTAGTTCCTTTTCTACAGCGGCGATAATCTGTGGCGTAGCCGGACCGCCGTACGTCCCCTTCATCTTGAACCCGTTGTACATCGGCGGATTGTGCGACGCAGTGATAACGATGCCAAGCGTTGCGTTCTTCTGCTTTGTGTAGTAGCTCACAAGCGGCGTGGACGAGAGTCCGTCGGTGATATGCGCCGTAATGCCTTTCGATGCAAATATGCGGGCGGCTTCCTCGGCAAACTGCCGCGACATAAAGCGGGTGTCGTAGCCAATCACAACCGACGGTTCTTTCTTCTCGGTTTTCTTTACGTATGCCGCAGCGGCAAGCGCCACAAGCGTCAGGTTATCAAAAGTAAAATCGCGCGCAATAACGCCGCGCCATCCGTCGGTGCCGAAGATGATCATAGCCGGTACTCCTGTTTTGTATATAAGCGGGGAACTTGTTAGTAATGGTGTGAGCCGCATCGCAAACAACGCGGCAGCGGCAAATTACACGATGCGCCGCAAACGCCGTCGCAGCATCACGGAAAATTTATCATCGTCTGCGGGTTAGCGTGGTAGTGCCGTCACTACGAAGTACTAACGTAACGGCTCCGCGCCATCTATCTCACCACAGCCCGAACATTACCTAAATGGTCGGTGAGTTCGTAGTGCTTGCTGCCGACGGTGCGGGTGTAGATGTTCGTTGCTGTTAGCAGGTTATCAGTCCGCACAACGTCCACTCTATCCATGCCCAAGCGAGATGAACCCAACAGCGGGACTTCTTTCAGCTTCACTACATTGTTCTCTTTTTCATACGTGCCGAGCACCTTGCCGCTTG
>JAEUSO010000068.1:0-4550 GCA_016788605.1 Candidatus Kapaibacterium sp.
CTGTGCCTCGGGTTCGCCGTGGACAAGAAACACGTGCTGTAAGGTTGTGCGCGAGAACGGCTCGAAGTAGTGCATCAGTTCGCGCTCGTCGGCGTGGGCGGAGAGTCCGCTGATTTTCTCAATGGAGCACCGTACTTTGTGCGGCATCCCGAAGATGTTCACCACGGGCTGACGCTCGGCAAGCCGCCTGCCTAAGGTGTGCTGCGCCATGAACCCCACAATGAGAACGGTATTCTTGGGTGAGCCGATGCAGTTGGAAAGGTGATGCAGCACCCGACCGCTTTCGCACATTCCCGACGCGGCGATAATGATACACGAATCCTCGATTGCGTTAATCTTCTTCGAATCCTCGGCACTGCGGACGTACTTCAATCCTTTGTAGCCGAACGGGTCGTCATCATTAAGCATGACGGTGCGGATGTCTTTGTCGTAACATTCGGGGTGCATCCGATAGACGTGCGTTGCATTGTACGCGAGCGGCGAATCCACAAATGCGGGCAATGCGGGGATGCGTCCGGCATTATGCAGGTTGTTCAAGTGATAGACGATGTCTTGCGTGCGTCCGACGCTGAATGCGGGAATGACGATTTTTCCGTTCATGTCGTTCGCATCGTTCACCACACGGACAAGTGCGTCTTCCAGCGATTCGCGGTCGTCGTGGTTGCGCCCGCCGTAGGTTGATTCACTGATGATGTAGTCGGCATCGCCCGGAAATTCGGGGTCGTTCAGGATAGGGCGGTGGGGTCTGCCCACATCACCGGTAAAGCAGAGGCGCACTGTACGTCCGTTTTCTTTCAGTGTCAGCATCACCGCCGCCGAGCCGAGGATATGCCCGGCATCGAAGAACTCGGCTTGAATACCCGGCAGCACATCGAACTGCTTGCGGTAGCCGATGCTCCGCATTTGTGCCAGCGTTGCGGCAACGTCCTCGCTGTCGTAGAGCGGCTCTATATCTTCATTTTTATGTTTCTTTAAATATTCCGCGTCTCTTTGCTGAATCATTGCCGAGTCGGCAAGCATGATTGAGCAGAGATCGCGAGTGGCGGGCGTGGTGTAGATATGTCCCGCAAATCCCTTCTTCACCAAATGCGGCAGGTTGCCTGCGTGGTCAATGTGCGCGTGCGAAAGAACAACAGCATCCACCGACGACGGGTCGAACATAAACGTGCTGTTGATGCGCTTGGCTTCCTCGCGCCGCCCTTGAAAAAGACCGCAATCGAGCAATACTCGGTAGCCGTTCACATGTAGCAGGTGCATCGAGCCGGTGACTGTTTGTGCAGCACCGCAAAATTCTATCGTCATGGTTGTGTGTGTTGTTGGTTATAGTGTGCGGTGTCCGCAGGGTGGATAAAGATTTTCGGTCATTCGACTCATCAATCCATCTTACGGAGCGATATCTTCTCTCAAGCAGTCAATGCGTTCCACATCATCCATTTCAGTTTGTCCATGCTTTCGCCGGTGACCGACGAGATGATGAGCGGAGCGCCGTAGCCGGGAAAATCTAAGTGTTCAAGCTCGGGGCGGAGTTCTTCGATTGCAGAATCCATTTTACTGATGCACACAATGCGCCGTTTCTCGTCCATCATGGGCGAGAACTCGGTGAGTTCGCGGCTGAGGATTGCGTAGTCGCGCAGGTAGTCGGTGCTGTTCGCATCAATCAGAAACACAAGAACGCGGGTGCGCTCGATATGCCGGAGGAACTGGATGCCCAACCCTTTTCCTTGGCTTGCGCCTTCAATCAATCCGGGAATATCGGCAACCACAAAACTCATATCCTCGCTTACGCGCACAACGCCAAGGTTAGGGATAAGCGTGGTAAAGGGGTAATCGGCGATTTTGGGTTTCGCCGCCGAAAGCACCGAGATAAGTGTGGATTTTCCCGCATTCGGGAATCCTACCAAACCCACATCGGCAAGGAGTTTCATTTCAAGATTCACCCAGCATTCCTTGCCCGGCTTGCCCGGCTCGCATTCGCGTGGCGCTTGGTTGGTGGCGGTGACAAATTCCGAATTACCGCGCCCGCCGATACCGCCGCGCAAGACCACTGTTTCCTGCTCTTTCTCCGTCATGTCGGCAATCACTTCATCGGTCTCGGCATCCTTGACCACTGTTCCAAGAGGCACGCGGATAATTGTATCCTTACCGTTGCGTCCGGTGCAGTTCGACCACGAGCCGCGCTCACCGTTTTCGGCTTCGAAGCGACGTTTGAACTTAAAGTCAATGAGGGTGTTCAGGTGGGGCGATACGCGGAAAATCACATCGCCGCCGCGACCACCGTTGCCACCGTCGGGACCGCCCATAGAAACGAACTTTTCGCGCCGGAACGAGGAGTGCCCGCCCCCGCCGTCGCCGGATTTAATAAAGATGCGCGCAGTATCAACAAAATTCATAGAGCTGGTTTTTAGGTATAGGATATGGGGCGCAAACATACGGCGGGAAGAGGGTATGGATGCGGTGAGTTACTTTGCTGCCAGCGCACGGTCGAGGTCGGCAATCAAATCGGCGGTATGTTCCAAGCCGATTGAGAGGCGGAGAAGTGTGTCGGGTGTGGTTGAGCCGATGCCTTCCACCGAGGCGCGGTGTTCGATCAAACTTTCCACTGCGCCTAAACTCGTGGCATGGGTGAAAATGGTTGTTGAACATGCGGTACGCATCGCCTTTTCGCCGCTGCCCCGCACCATGAACGAGAGCATCGCCCCCGCGTGCGACATCTGCCGCTTGGCAATATCATATCCGGGATGCGTGGCAAGTCCGGGGTAAAGAACGCGCTCGACGGCGGGATGTTCCGAGAGCCACAGTGCAATCTGTTCCGCCGATGCGGCTTGGGCGCGAACACGCACAGGCATTGTCATCAGTCCGCGGGCTGCAAGCCAACACTCGAAGGGTGATGGAACCGCGCCGCCCACCATCTGAACCCGCGTGAGTTTTTCATGAAGCGCATCGCAGCCGCCTCGTACTGCAAGCACACCTTGCAGCACGTCGCTGTGTCCACCGATGTACTTCGTTGCCGAGTGCAGCACAACATCGCAACCAAGTGCTAAAGGACGTTGTAAAACAGGCGTTGCCCATGTGTTGTCGCAAACACTTATCGCGCTGCCGTCGCGGGCAATCGCAGCTACTGCTGCAATGTCGGTAATCTTTAGCATCGGGTTCGAGGGCGTTTCCATCCACACGATTTTTGTTTCCGTCCGCATGGCATTGGCAACTGCTGCGGAATTACTCATATCAACCCGCGAGAACGTGATGCCG
Organism: Candidatus Kapaibacterium sp.; assembly: GCA_016788605.1. Lineage (GTDB taxonomy): Bacteria > Bacteroidota > Ignavibacteria > Kapaibacteriales > NICIL-2 > JAEUSO01. The sequence goes on from JAEUSO010000068.1 coordinate 3,250, forward strand.
AGCGGTGTGAAGAGTTCCTGCACTTGGGCGAACACACCGTGATACACATCGTCGGGCAGCAGAACGTGGTCGCCGCTTTGTAAGGTCTGGAGCAATGCTGCCGAAGCGGCAAGACCTGATGCAAACGCATAGCCGCGTGCGCCCGCATCTCCGCCCGATTCAAGATTGGCAACTGCTGCCTCAAGTGCTGTGCGATTGGGATTGCTGTAGCGCGAGTATAGATGATCGCGGAATGTGCCGTCGGGGTTGCGCTCGAATGTTGTTGAGAGGATGATGGGCGATGCAACCGAGCCGTGCTCATCGTGTATGGCTGCTGCGTGAACCGAGCGTGTGTCGAAATGCAAGTCGTTGGTCATGTGCGGATTCATTATTGGTTCTTGCCTTTTTTGCCGGACGCTTTCAAGAGCAGTTGTTGCTCGTCGTTCGTCACCATCGAGTTATAGAATTGCTTCACTTTGGCGTAGTCCTTTGTTTCGATAAACCGTTTGCTGATGACAAACTTGCGTTTGGCAGTAAGGATGCCGCCGGCAAAACTGTATTCGGCGTGGTAGTCGCCAAGAGGCGATGAGTACTTGACGGGCGATTTCAATTCAACAGGAGTGTATCCCTTGGGAACAGTGACGCGAAGCTCTTCGTAGCATGAATCGTAGCTGAAATCAATGTCGAGCGGATAGCTGCGTTTTGGGTACGAGAATGCTTCGTCGGAACTTGTCTTGTACAGCCACGGCAGTTTCAGAATCATAAACCCTCCGGCGGTACTCACATAACGCGGCGCGTTGAACTCCTCGTTAATCACAAGCTGCTGTGCAAGCGTATCAACGCCTGTCAAACTCACACCTTTCAATTCCACATCGGGAAACTCCGAGCCAAGACCTTCGGTGATGCTTTTCTCCAATTCCTTCTGTGCCACGTTGCGGTACGAGCCGCGTACAAATGCACTCAGCACGCCCGAATATGTTGTGCGCCGCTGTGCGTCAATCGCACCATCGGGGGTGACGCTCATCGTATGCAGCACACTAATGGTTGACGGTGCAAAGTTTGTGCGGTTCAAGCGTTTGATTCCTTCGCCGTCGGGTGTGGGAATCAGTAACGAAGCGGCGTCGTAATCCGAAGGAGGCAGTGTGCCGATGGGAAAATTGTTCGCCGTTAAATCAAGATAGCGGTAGCCCTGTTTGGTGGCAACGCGGATAATCACATGGTCGAAATCGCGCGACGGTAAATCATGGTTGCTTGTGCTTGAGTTTGTTTTTACTAATACATATTGTGCGGCGATACCCATCTCGCGGAGCATGACGATACCG
>JAEUSO010000068.1:4560-10582 GCA_016788605.1 Candidatus Kapaibacterium sp.
GTTGTCCGGCCGCCCGGTGCGCGCGGCATAGCTGTCGGACAGCCGCGTGAAGGTGAATTGCGCCACGTCGTCCAGGCTCTTGCGCCAGCCGCGGATGTCCGCCGAACCGCCCGCATCGAGCACATAGCCCGACTGCCGGAACGGAACCAAACTGTAGCGCACGGAATCGGTGATGAACCGGTAGATGCGCTCAATCACTTTTTCCTCGCCCGGATTCTCTCCGCCGAAGAGTTCCTGTATCTTCTCGCGTATCTCGTAGGAGGAACGCAGCTTCGATGTGGTAATATCATTGTACCACTCGCCGATGAACGACCACGAGGGAATGGATGATATTTCAACATGGTTGAACACATCGCTTGCCGATGGCATCATCGCTTCTGTTTGCACCGCATCCACATCCTCGGTTTGCCACTCGTATAATACGCCGTCGGGTGTTTGGGTGGTCTTTGGTTCGCGGTTGATGCCAAGCGAGCGGAAGGTAAGTTTGAGTGCGGGCGGCGCAAGGATGGCAAGGCGCGTGACCCCCATTGGCAGCGTTCCCTGAAAATACTCGCGGTGCGAGAAATGCTTCTGGAAACGGTCGCCGTCGTTGTAGAGGTCTTTTGTGCGAAGGTAGATGAAGTCGCCTTCCTGCAACTGCTTGAACACTAGCTCGCCGTTGTTTTCATCGGCGCGGATTTCCGTACCGTTCTTCTTTATCGTCACTGCTTTTTCAATCGTCGTGAACCTGCCAAGATTCATCTCTTTCCAATCATCAATCCCTTCTTGCTTGAGTATCTGCACAAGCTGCTCGCGGCGGTATTCAAACGTTCCTTCGGGATAGATGACATACTTATTGTCATCTATCAATATCGCCGACTGGTCGTCGGGAAAACGGTTGGACTTTTTGGCGCGGGCAATGGCGGTATCAACCGGAAACGACCCGAAGACAGCAGCGACGGGCTTCTTCCCTTCAAGCTCGCGCAGTTGGTCGCGTGTCTCGAAGTCGGCTGGATAGCGGCGCAACGATTCGCGCAGATGCGAGATGGCTTTGTCGTTGTTGCCGCGCTTGCGCTCTATTGTGGCAAGCACACCGTAGAGCCGTGATGCACTCGGGCAAAACTGCAAGGCGCGGCGCACATCTTTTTCGGCGCGGTCGTAGTTCTCGCGGGCTAGGTAGCGTTCGGCGGTGTTTAGGTAAAAGCCCGGTGTTTCATTTTCCAACTCCTGCATCAGTGTGCGGTACTTCTCCCATCGGGCAACATCATTCTGTTGCTCGTAGAGCGAAGCCAACGTAGAGAGGACGGTGGGCGTGTAGTTTTTCGTCAGGTATTTCTCCCACAGTGCTATCAATGCTGTTATTCCGGCGGATTGCTTTTCAAGGAGCGACGACCTGATGGAAAAGAACTGCGGGTTGTAGGGGAATTTCTCGTGTGCTTCGCGTGCAAGCGATTCCCATTCGGGATTGTCGCGTGATGTCAGGTGGGCGATGCGAAGCCCGTACTGTTCTTCCTCGTCGGTGGATTCCGCCAAGCGGCGCGGTATCAGTATATCAAGCTCCGTCAGGTTTTTATTACGTATCGCTTCAAGGATTTTGTTTTGCAAACCGTCGGGTGCCGTCGAGTCCACAGTGTAAAGTTGCTCCAAGAGTGCGAGTGCTGCATCGCGTTTGCCGTTCTGGATATTCGCCGCCATCATGCGTGTCATCAGCAATGTTGAGGTCGGATACTTTTTTATCACGGGATGAAGTGCCATCTCGGCGGATTCGCCGTCGTCGTTGCGCGTGTGGCAGTTGGCAAGCAGAAAGAGCGAGGCGTAGTCGGTGGTATCGGCTGCGTATGCTTTTGTAAAGTATGCGATGAACGGATTGGGAATGCGGACGGCATCGGTTTTGGCAACCGGCGTGTAGGACTGTTCATCGGTGCTTGTGCGGAGTCCGGCTACGGGTTTGCCCGCCGCGTCGGTGATTCGCAACATGAAGTTGCAGCGGGTGATTTCATTGCTCATACATTTCACCAAAACCTTGTTCCACCCTTGTTGCAACGGTGCTTCGGCGATGTAGGTGTCGAGGTCGTTGTTGAATTCGCGGTCGTCTTGCAGCACCGTCGCATCGTTCACGAACAGCTTCACGCCGCCGGACGTGCCCACACGGAGCTGCACCCTTTGCGTTGCGGGGGAATAGACGTAGGTGGCTGCGTAGAACACACCGTTCACCGTAACGAAGAACCGCTCGAAGTCAATCCATTTATCCATGCGGTAGGCGGGCGGTGCGAACCACGACGTTTTGCCGCAGTAGCGGTCGTCGTATTCGGCGGAGCGGATGATGGAGCGTTCGGGAGGATAGACCTTGTTGAAGCCGCACATCGAGGTGTTCTCGAACGGACCGATGACAATCCAATCCGTAATGGCATTCATCGAATCATACATCATCTTTGCCGAGGCAATATCACCGATGCTTTGGTAATACATCCCCATTCTTTCGTAAATCATTGCTGCAAGTGTTCCCGTCGGGTCGGGCTTGGCAAGCACCGAGCGGAACATCGGCTCGAAGCGAAACCGGTAGTTCTGTGTGAAGCGCGTTGCAAGCGGGTCGCCAAGCATGGCATACATCACGGCATGAGGATTCTCATGCGATTCCATTGCTTTGGCAAAATACCACCATGCGGAATCGTAGTTACTGCGGAACTGATGGTGAAACATCAGCGCGAGCAGCGTTGCAGGAGAGTTCAGTTGCAATGCTAATGAACGTTGCAAACTTGCGGCGGCATCACGGTGTGCACCGCGTGTATAAGCCATCCACGCTTCGTGGCGCAATGCCGGTGCGGATTGCTGCGCGAATGCTGCGGCACTGAATAACAATGCGGCTAATGGCGCAATAAGAACATAACGGAGATGCGGAAAGCAGGTCAATGTCATACAGGTGGTCTTGATTGGTTATTCTTGCATTGAGTTTGATATATCCATACGAATCTATGCAAACGGCGGCGTTCCGTCTTGCAGCGAAATACGGTAACGACAGATGAAACAGACACAATCACGGCGCATTTTGATAGTGGGAGCGGGTGTGGCGGGAATCTCCGCCGCAGTGGAATGTATCCGACGGGGGCATACGCCCGTGTTGCTCGAAGCAAAGCCGTATATCGGCGGGCGGGCGCGCTCGTTCACCGATACCGCCACGGGCGATACCATTGATAACGGGCAGCATGTGATGATGGGATGTTATCATTCGCTGCTCGGCGTGTTGCGCCTGCTTGGCACGGATACGCTGCTCGAAGAACAACCTTCGTTGCGTGTTGCATTTGTGGATGCGGACGGACGGCATGACGAGTTGGATGCGTCGCTCCTGCCGGGCAAAGCCGGAGTGGCGCTCGGCATTCTGCGCTTGAAGCATATCGGCATTCGTGCGAAAGTGAAAGCATTGATCTTCGCGCTGCGCGTTCAGTTCAACCTGCTTGACTGCAAGGCGATGACTGCGCGGGAATTGCTCGAAGCCACAGGGCAACCGCCCGACATCATCACGCGCTTATGGGAGCCGCTCATCCTTGCCACGCTGAATGCAACACCGGAGAATGCTGCAGCGGTGCTGTTTGTAGAAGTGTTACGACGGGCAATGTTCGGCGGCGGAAACAGTTCCTCGCTGTTGATTCCCCGCTGCGGTTTGAGTGATTTGTTTGAACCCGCGCATGGCTTCATTGCCTCGAACGGCGGCGAACTCCACACAGGCACAAGCGTTGCCAATCTTCTTATTCGCAATGGAGCGGTGTGCGGAGTGGCGACCGAAGACGGACGTACGATAGAAGGCGATACTGTCATCGTTGCCGTACCGCCAAAGTATGTGTTGCGTCTCATTGCGGAGGGCTATCATACACATCCGTTTTTTGCACCTCTGCACGATTATACATTCTCGCCGATTGTCTCGCTGTATTTGTGGTTCGACCGACCGGTGATGCAGAACGACTTCGCCGCATTGCTTGGCACAACCACGCAATGGGTCTTCAACAAAACAGCAACGGATTCACCGAATGGCGGACATGTAGCACTAACTGTCAGTGCTGCGAATCCGCTTGTGCAGCAGAGTGCGGAAGACCTTGCACGGCACTGCGCCGATGAACTTCGAGCATCGTTCCCGCAAGCACGTAACGCAGTACTGACGGGTTACAAAGTCATCAAAGAAAAGTCGGCGACATTTTTAGCAACACCGCACCTTGAATCACGGCGATTATGTGCAATCACACCGCTTACGGGGCTGTATCTTGCGGGCGATTGGACGGCAACCGGACTGCCCGCCACATTGGAAGGCGCGGCGCAGAGCGGAATTGCGGCAGTTGCTGCAATCGGATGATTCCCTGTGCCTCCGAATTAGTCGTGCGTTGTGTGTGTTGATGCAATCATACTCGCACAGCAACACAGTACTGAACATCATCAATAGTAACCTCGTATGAAACGGAGTTCCCCAACAATCATTCTTGTTCTTCTTGGCATCATGCTTGGCTATTGCACAGCAGACGCACAGTGGACAAATTGGAATTGGCGCCGCCTGACAATGCCCGCCGGATTCGCCGATTCGTATTTTCTTGATGTTATGTTTTTACCTGCCAATCCGCAATTCGGCTGGGCGTGCGGTCATGGCGGCAGGGTTGTCCGCACCACCGACGGCGGCGCAACGTGGCGGGGTGTTGTGATTCCCGCAGGCGATCAGTTAGAAAGCATCATCTTTGTTAACGAGCGCGTTGGCTACGTGTCCGGCTCGGATAATTTTCAACAAGGGAAAGGCGGTATTTTCAAATCCACCGACGGCGGAGCAACATGGAACGAGATAACGCCGGTCATCAACGATAGGGGAGGGGTTCGCCGCGCCCATCTGTGGGGAAATTATTTTATCAATGAGAATGTAGGAATCACTGTCGGTGGGGGCTGCGATGAAGTGCAACAGTTCTACCGCACATCCGACGGCGGTGCAACGTGGTCGGTGTTTTTAGGATCCACTCCGGCATCCGGTATGTCGCACGTGATTATGTATTCCGAGAACGGGTTGTGCTATGCGTCGAGCAGCGGGCGGCTGTGGCGATCGCAAGACGGCGGGCGCACATTCACGGACTGGGTTTCGACAGGCGGGCAGCAGTTTTGGCAGGAGAATCTCTCCAACAAAGGCAACGCGTTTCTTGTCGGATTTGCAGGTAAGGACTGCTTCGGGGTAGGGCAGGCTCTAGTCATTTTTCACGCGACAACCGACGGCGGCGCAACGTGGAAGATTACACCTGTGCGCGGCTCAATCTTTGGTACGTTTTTATTGAACGAGCGCACGGGCTGGGCTGTCGGATTTCAGAACGGCGTGTACCGCACATCCGATGGCGGCGAAACATTCGAGGAATACAATTGCGGCTTACCTGCGGGAAGTAATTGGGACGATATTTGGTTTGTGAACGACACGCTCGGCTTTCTCGCAGGCGACGGTTTGTATATGACGATTCCCGAGCTTGCCCCGCCGCAGATTACATCAACCGATCCCAACGTCTGCGAAGGCGATTCCATAACGCTCACGCTGAACCGGAACTATCCGGTGATTCGCTGGTCAACAGGTGCACGGACGCAGAGTATCACGGTCGGCGCATCGGGTGATTACTATGCGCGTGTGTCGGATTCCTCGCTCTGCGAAAAGACATCGAACATCATTCGCGTCAGGGTGAATCCGCGTCCGCGTGTGAGTATTGCAACAACGGGGAGGTATTTCCATATTTGCTTTGGCGATTCGCTGACGATTGGTATCGCATCGCCGTATCCAACCATGCTGTGGAATACGGGCGAACGGACGCAAAGCATTACTGTTCGTACGGCGGGAACATACAGCGTTACGGTGATTGATACGAATGGTTGCACAAGCAGTGATTCTATTCGTGTAACAGGCGGTGCGCCGATAGTTCCCTTGATAACGGCAACGCGTTTCCGTGTGTGCGAAGGCGATACCGTTGTGCTTAGCGCATCGCCGGGTTTTGCAGAATACCAGTGGTCGAACGGTGCGCGTTCATCAAGCATTGCGGTTACT
>JAEUSO010000068.1:10592-12707 GCA_016788605.1 Candidatus Kapaibacterium sp.
ACAGCGTTACTGTCCGCGACACCTTTGGCTGTGCAGGCACATCGGTTGTTAGCGATGTTATCACCGACCCGAACCCGCTTGAGATTGTGAGTGTGGGCGAGTGGCAGGTGTTCCGTATGGATGGCGTATATCCGAGTATGATGCTTTGCGACAGCATTATCGTGGGCAATGTCACGGACTCTGCGATAACGATTGATGCGACAAATCTCTACCGCAACGTCGAGTTCTCCGTACCGCAAGCACAATTCCCAATGCTCATTCCCCCTCGCGGACGTGTGGGAGTGCGTGTTTGCTATATGCCGTCGGCACTTGCCATCCAGCGCGACACTGTTATCATCGGCGATTACTGCAAACGCAGATTGATTGTGGAATCGGTAGGCATTCCCGACACATTGAATGCATCGCTGCGGTGCAACCTCCCGCTTACGGCAATCACGCGGAGTATTGATTACAACGGTCTCATCGCCGAGCCACCCGTGCCGAATCCAACAACCACAACGGCATCGCTCACCGTGCTGACGCAATCTCCGCACGATGTGAATGTTACGCTCTATGATATGCAGGGCAACAGGTATCAGGTTCGTACTCTTGTATCACCCCTCCGTATGGCAGCGGCAACGTCGTACCGCGCATGGAGTATGACGGTTGATGTATCCTCGCTGCCCCGTGGTGTGTATCAGCTTGTATTGCAATCCGGCACTGCCGCCACGGCGCAAATGCTTGTTGTGGAGTAGGGATTTTCTCCCGCACCTACGGATTGATAACACCATCCACATAGTTCCAGAACCGCTCTTCTCCGGCAATGATGCGTGTGGCGATTGGCAGCACCGCTACTGTGATTCCCGCACTATCGAAGAGTGCCGAATGTTGCAGAAGTTTGACTGCGTCTTTTTCGGTTGTTAGGATTGTTCTGATTCCGGTGCGCGTTGCATCGGCAATGATGGTGTTGATAAGCGGTACGGTGTAGGATGCGTGGTCGCGCAGTGTGATGGACGAAGCGGGTGTTCCGAATTCATGCGCCGCCATAACAAGAAAACGTTCGGGACGGGCGATGGCACAAAGCGTCATGTACGGTGCTTCAACTGTGGTGTAGTCGCGCTCGGTAACATGGCGAAGAAGACAGGGGGCGAGAGGTGTGGACTCAGTGCGGATATGCAGCGCGTCGGGCGCAATCGAATGTAAAGTGTCGTCATGCGCGAAACCGCCCGTATGAACAACGACTGTTGCACGTTTCAGTGCGCTATGCGGCTCGCGGAGAATCCCTTTGGGAATGCAGTATTCCGATGACATTGTTGCGTCGTCCACAAGAACGATGTCCGCATCGCGGTGGAGTTGCCGGTGTTGAAAGCCGTCGTCGAGGATGATGCAGTCCGCCCCGTATTCTTCCACAGCCCGCACTGCGCCGTCGTACCGCTGTTCGGCGGCAATAATGATACTGCCCGGAATAGCACGGGCAAGCAGTTGCAGTTCGTCGCCGCTTTGATCAACGCTGCTGAGAATCTGTTCCGTATCGCGCACGGTGACAACCCCTTTGCTTTTGCGCCTGTAGCCCCTGCTGACGATAGCCACACGCTTGCCGCGCTCTTGAATGCCAAGTGCAAGCATTGCGGTGAAGGGCGTTTTGCCTGTTCCGCCCGTGCTGATATTCCCCACACTCAAAACGGGAACATCCACCCGCTTTACGCCGATACCGTTGTCAAAGCGGCAGTTGCGCCGGCGGACTGCCCAGCCGTACACTCCGGCTATGCCACCGGCTATTGTGTCATTCAATCTCATTCAGGTTTTTGATTGGTATTCGGGCGTGAATATAGCACCAAAGCGCATCGTATCGGTTTGGTGCTGCCTCTGTGTTGAGGAATCCGGCACCGCACCTTACCCATTGCCAACCCCGCCTTCTGCCGGAAAGCGCAGTCCGATTCCACGCAACCACTCTTGCGTTTTGTTTTCAAAGAATACCCGTCGCCGCGCTACATAACCTCCTCTTACCACACCACGGAGTTTGTGTATCTCTGCCTTTTAGCTCCGGGAATCATAACTTTACATCGAGAGAGGCGGTTTTACAATGAGGATAATGCACAATATCCCACTGTGTCCTTGAAACAGGTTCGTCACTAT
>JAEUSO010000069.1 GCA_016788605.1 Candidatus Kapaibacterium sp.
AGTTCGGTTCTGCAATATCTTCCTCATCACCTTCGTAGGGACTCCATTTTGAAAACGGGTATGGTGTGGTTGCAAACGATTTCGACCGTAACGCATCACCGGGAAGGTATTCGTATTCATTGAAGGAAATTGTGGATTGGAAACAGAAGCTCTTGAACCTGTATGGTTGTGGAAACCATCCTTGGGAACGGTGTGTGACAAGCGAGCCAAAGAGATTGGCGGAATCAGGATTGGGCAGCCCGCCATACCACGATGAATCAGAACGCACCATACTTGCCACAGCAGTAGTTGCTATGCACATCATCAGTAGGAAAACCGCCATCACGTTGTACAACATACCTTGTATTTGACTGAAATTTCTTCACGTTTTGGATTCGTAACGGCGGCAAAATAGTGCAGGATACAGGAATAAACTCAGCGATACGGAGGATATGGCATTCAAGGATAAAAACGGGGAGTCGTACTTCCGTTAGATTTCCGACGAATTGCTCCACAGTATCACGATTATGTTCTATCAATGCAAAACAGAGAAAGCAAGTACTGATGCGGTGTTCCGACGACATGAAAAAGAAAAAACGCCCATTTTTCACACCTGTATTTTCATGCACACAAACAAAAGTTTTTTTTATCCACACCTGACAAAAACATTTGGCTGTGCAATGGTGGATTGGGATTTTTGGCGGAGATAATGAACGGCACACCGCAATCACCGACTCGTGTTGCAGCACACATTCCCCGTGCCGTATTATCAGGATAAGCAAAAGCATAAAGAGGAATCTCCAATCATACCACAGGGGACAGCGGACATCAGCATAATCCGCGCAACGTTTTTTCTTATCCGTTCTCAACCAATCGTCATACAACAGCATCGGTGCGGACAACCGCGCCGGGATGCGGGAGGGTTCTCTCTCACACCGAAATTATGATGTGCTTGTTTGCGGCTGTTCTGCCGCAATACAATGGCGCAGGGGATGACTTCCCCCGATTCCGTAGAAAAGACAGCCGCAGTTCACGGTGGTATGCACGTAATCAACGAACAGTAAAACTAATTCATCATCAACGCCAGAGCCACAAGGAGTCAGTCACTATGAAATTCACACGCCGCTTTACGCAAGAAGGAGTCAGCCCATTCGACCAATTTGAATACACAAAGCGCAGTTCCATCCTGCGTAATCCCGACGGATCGGTCGTCTTCCAAATGGACGATATCGAAGTGCCGACATCATGGTCGCAGGTGGCAACCGACATCCTTGCACAGAAATACTTCCGCCGCGCGGGCGTGCCACAGTTCAATAGCGACGGTACGCCGCAATTAGACGAGCAAGGCAATCGCAAAACAGGACGCGAAACATCAATTAAACAAGTGGCGCACCGACTTGCTGGATGCTGGGCGGACTGGGGTAAGAAGTACAACTACTTCGACACCGAAAAAGATGCGATGATCTTCTACGAAGAGTTGGTGTATATGATTATGAAACAGATGGTTGCACCCAATTCGCCACAGTGGTTCAACACCGGACTCGCCTATGCGTATGGTATTACCGGCTCGGCGCAAGGTCATTACTACGTTGACCCCGTTACACGCCAACTGAATAAATCCGCCGATGCCTATACACGACCTCAGCCCCATGCGTGCGCCCGCGGCAACACGAAACTCTTTACTGATAGCGGCATACGCACAATTCAAGAAATCGTGGACAATGCACGAACCGACATGTATGTCTTCGACGGTGAGAAAAACGTCCGCATCCTTGCAGTGAAAAATAACGGTGTTCGCAAGGTGTATCGCGCCACACTCAAGAACGGCAACTATATCGAGTTCACCGCCGACCACCAAATTTGGAGTTCTGACAAACGGCTCAAGGACGGCGGCGTGTATTCATGGAATGAATTGGAAGGATTGCTCGGACATAAGGTTCAGCAAGTATCACTTCCCTACCGCAAACCAGTGTTTCAATCCACAGAAGTTGAAATGCAATCGGGCGCAATCAGCGTATCGAATAAATTTTCCAAATCACTCAATGCAACATTAGCTACAGCAGGAATCGGCTCGGAGACCGAAAGTAGCGTGGATGATTTCGGTCTGGATGTCGCCAAAGCTGCACTGGCAGGTTGGATACTTGGCGACGGCTATTATGGAAAATATAATCGTAACAACAAAACAACAATGTTCGGTGCCATCACTATCAATGATGATGAGTACGGCTTTGTAACAAATCTCTTCGAACAGATTTTCGGCACATATAAAACAGTGACACGTACCGATGTCGGCGAGAACTACCGTGTTGTCAAACTCGACTCGAAAGTGGTGGATGAATACGTCGAAGAATACGAACTCAATTCAAACAGTCACACTGCATGTGTGCCTCAGCGTATTTTCAATGCAACCCACGAAGAAAAAATTGCATTTCTCCGATCGCTGTTCCAAGCAGACGGTTGTGTAAGAATACGCGACGGCGAACGAAACTCCGGCGATGTTGTCTTGACAACGATTTCGGAAGAGCTTGCCCACGGCGTACAAATCCTTCTTATGAGTTTGGGCATATACTCTAACGTCACACTCTGCCGCGACTCACGCGAAGACAGGCACTATTCCCGCCAAGTTTCGATTTCCTATTATTCTGAACGGATAAAGTATCAGGAACTCATCGGGTTTGTCTCAGATGACAAGCAAGAGAAACTTGCCCGTTTGAATACGAGCATTGATGGTAAAAGCAAGCAGCGTCTTTCAGAGGAAACTATTGTTTCCATTGAGTATATCGGTGAAGAGACGGTCTATGACATACAAACAGAGACCGCACGTTTTGCTGCAAACGGTGTTATCGTCCACAACTGTTTCATCCAAAGCGTGGATGATGATTTGGTGAATGAAGGCGGGATTTTCGACCTTGCAACACGCGAGGCGCGCATCTTCAAGTATGGTTCGGGCACCGGCTCGAATTTCTCGAACCTGCGCGGTCGCGGCGAAAAACTTTCGGGTGGCGGTATCTCGTCGGGCTTGATGAGTTTCCTCAAAATCTTCGACCGTGCGGCTGGGGCAATCAAATCGGGCGGAACAACACGACGCGCCGCAAAGATGGTAATCGTGAATGTTGATCACCCGGATATTGAAGAGTTTATCGAGTGGAAAGCAAAGGAAGAGGATAAAGTTGCTGCGCTTGTTGCTGGATCAAAAATCAATTCCACCTTCCTGAAGGCAATTATGGATGAAGCACTGGCAAACGGCACAGACCGCAAGCAAAACGCCGCACTCAACGACCTAATTATCAAAGCGGTGCATCGCGGTATCCCCATGAACTACATCATGCGGACGCTGAACCTTGTCGAGCAAGGGTTCACATCACTCAATATTGATGTGTTCGATACGCACTACGAATCAGAAGCATATATCACGGTTGCAGGACAGAACTCGAATAATTCCGTCCGCGTAACAAATGAGTTTATGCAAGCGGTTGAGAATGACGCTGATTGGAATTTGACATGGCGCACCAATGGCAAAGTTTGCCGCACAGTAAAAGCGCGCGACCTTTGGAATAAAATCAACGTGAGTGCATGGAAGTCAGCCGATCCGGGCTTGCAATTCGACACCACTATCAACGAATGGCACACCTCGCCCGCCGACGGTCGCATCAATGGGTCGAATCCATGCTCAGAATATATGTTTCTCGACGACACGGCGTGTAACCTCGCATCCATCAACCTGTCGCACTATGTGGCTGAACAGAATGGTGATTTTCTTGTGGACGACTTCCGTCACACAGTGCGCGTTTGGACAACGGTATTGGAAATCAGCGTTCTGATGGCGCAATTCCCGTCGCGTCAGATTGCACAACTCAGCTATGACTTCCGCACACTTGGTCTTGGCTATGCAAACCTCGGTACAATTCTGATGACCGCCGGCATTGCATACGATTCACCGCAAGCACTTGCAATAGCCGGAGCAATCACTGCACTGATGACCGGAGAATCCTACGCAACATCTGCAGAGATTGCACGCGACCAAGGTCCGTTCCCGCGCTATGAGCGAAACCGTGAGGCAATGCTCCGCGTTATGCGAAACCACCGCCGCGCCGCCTATAACACATCCCGTGAAGAATACGAAGGTCTGACCATCTTCCCTGTCGGCATCGAGGAAAAAAACTGCCCTGACGAGAACTTAGTTGAAGCAGCACGCCGCGCATGGGATCGCGCAGTTGCCCTTGGCGAAGAGTTCGGCTATCGCAACGCACAAACAACAGTTATTGCCCCAACCGGTACAATCGGCTTGGTGATGGATTGCGATACGACCGGCATCGAACCGGATTTTGCAATTGTCAAATTCAAGAAACTTGCCGGAGGCGGATACTTCAAGATTGTGAATCAGTCGGTACGCAAGGCATTGGTCAAACTCGGATACAATGAAAAGCAGATTGATGATATTGAAAAGTACTGCAAAGGTCACGGCACACTTGTCGGCTGTCCGGCTATCAATCGCGCCAGTTTGAAAAGCAAGGGCTTTACCGATGAAAAAATTGATGCCATCGAAAAGCAACTTGACGCAGTGTTCGATATAAAATTCGCGTTCAATAAATGGACGCTTGGCGAAGATTTCTGCAAGGACGCACTCAAGCTCACGGATGAGCAGTTAAACGACTACTCGTTCGATATGCTCCGTTCGTTCGGTTTCAGCAAAGAGGAAATCGAAACGGCGAACGATTACGTCTGCGGTACGATGATGATTGAAGGTGCACCGCACCTTAAGGCAGAACACCTTCCTGTATTCGACTGCGCGAACAAATGCGGCAAGCGCGGAGAGCGTTACATCCCGTACATGGCACATGTGAATATGATGGCTGCAGCGCAACCCTTCATATCTGGTGCAATCTCGAAGACGGTGAATATGCCAAACGATGTGCTTGTCGAGGATGTGAACAAGGTTCATATCGAGTCGTGGAAGTTAGGCGTGAAGGCAATCGCATTATACCGCGACGGTTCGAAACTCTCGCAACCGCTGAACAGCGCGAACGATGATGACATTGACGAAGTGGTGATGCTTGGCGATGAGAACACCCTTGACGAGACCATTGGTCCGAAAGAAGTGCATGAGATTGTTCAGGAGCGGATTGTTGAACGTGTGTATCATCGCGCCGACCGCCGCCGCCTGCCCAAAAAACGCAAAGGGATTATCCGCGAAGCATACGTGGGCGGACATAAGGTCTTTGTGCGGACAGGCGAATATGAGGATGGGTCGCTTGGTGAAATCTTCATTGACATGTACAAAGAAGGCGCATCGTTCAAGGGTCTGATGAATTGCTTCGCTGTGCTTGCATCCAAAGCGTTGCAATACGGTATGCCGCTCGAAGAGCTTGTTGATTCGTTCACCTTCACACGGTTCGACCCGTCGGGTCCGGTGCAAGGTCACGAGGCAATCAAGAGTTCCACGTCAATCCTCGACTATGTATTCCGCTCCATCGGGTATGACTACTTGAACCGCACGGATTTTGTTCATGTGAAAGCAGTTGATGAAATGGGCAACAAACCTGCTGCTCCGAGCATCAGTGCAACGCCCGCATCCGCTCTGGCAACCACGCTTCCCAAACCGGCTGGCAGCGAAGCTATCTTGAAGTTGGACATAACAGAACCAGCGGTTGCCCCTGTTAATGGCACGAACGGAACATCGCCAACGAACGGCAGTCCGGCGGTGGCAACAAACGGCACATCAACATTCGCTTCGAAAATCCGCGAAGCAAAAGCTAAGGGCTACACCGGCGAGCAGTGTTCGTATTGCTCCTCGATGCGTGTGAAACGCAACGGGTCGTGTTCGGTGTGCGAGGACTGCGGAACGACGACAGGTTGCAGCTAAGCACCGTTACGGATGAAAAACAAAAGCGCGGAATGAGAGTATCGTTCCGCGCTTTTTATTAGTACTGCCGATTCTCTGCATAGCAGAATCAATGTTTCTTGAATTGCGTGTTCTTCCATTCAGCGAAGAGATGTTTGACTTTGTTACGCTGATACTTCCCTGTCGAGGTAACAGGAAGTTCATCGGTGAACACCACAATTTTTGGCGATTTGCCAAATGGTAATGTTGACTGGCAGTAGTCCAAAATTCCCTGCTCTGTTGCCGTTCCGTCGCTAATGACCAACGCACCGATTTCCTCGCCGTAGTATTCATTTTCAAACCCGACGCAGATAGCGGCTTTTACGCCCGGAGCGGCGGCAAGCACTTCATCAATTTCAAGAGGTGCAAGATTCACCCCGCCACGGATTATCAATTCCTTTATGCGTCCTGTAATAAAGAAATACGGTTTGCCATCGTGCGAGAGTTTGTAGAATCCTTCATCGCCGCTGCGAAACCACCCGTATGCAAACGCTGATTCATTGGCAGCGGGATTATCATAATATTCCTTCATCACATTCCAACCGCGTATCACAATCTCGCCACGCTCACCCTCGCCAAGCGGCTCGCCCTTATCGTTATGTATTGCCATTTCATTCTGCGGAATCGGCGTGCCGATAGATGGAAACCCATAGTCAAACATCCATGTGTTATGTGCGTCAGGTGTCAGGTTGGTTTCAAGAAAACATGAGTAACACGTTGTTTCCGACAATCCATAGCCATGAAGAACCGGAATACTATACCGTGATTCAAACTTGCGGGCAAGTTCACAACTGAGCGGACCTGCACCACAGATGATATGACGCAATCCGTTTGCCTTTGCACCCGATTCATCCGCTCCTGCTTCGAGCAGGTAGGCAAGCAATGTCGGGACAACAGAAATGATATTCACCCGTTCGGCTGCGGCGCGGGTAAAGAATGTTGATGGTTGAAACTTGCGTTGCAGCACAACCGAGGCACCCGCAATGAGCGGCGTGACATGAGTAACGATTGCGCCATTCACATGATGAACCGGCAGTACGCACATCATTGTTTCACCGCGTTTCAAAGAGTGCCATGCTATGATTCCGTCGGCATCGGCAATCAGATTACGCTGCACTAACACAACACCTTTTGGATTACCCGTAGTGCCGCTTGTATAGACAATCAATGCTTCATTATCAAGCATGGAGGCAGGTGTACTGTCGAGTTCACCGCCCAACGATTCAAGCGTCGCATGATATGCAGCATCAACAGGTATGATTCTGCATCCATCAGGAACTACATGGTTGATACGTTGTGAATATTCATCTCTCGCAACTATGAGTTTAGCCGCCGAATGACGCATGATATAAGCAAGCCGGTTATCGTCTTCCGTCATGTTCAGCGGAACAACGCAAGCACCGCAGCACCATGCAGCGACATACTGAATAATCGTATCGGGGTGATTATGTCCCGCAGTGATAATCCGGTCGCCGCTACCAATCCCGTTGTTTCGGTATAACGATATTGTTGAAGCAACAGTATGTGCAAACTGTTTGTATGAATACTCTTCCCGCCTGCCCGACTCATCATAATACACAAGAAACCTTGCATCGGGTTGCGCGGCGGCATGATGCAATAATGCGTCGGCAATACTCTTGAAAGAATACGGTGCGTCGGCGGCATGGACACCGTTCGATGTATGCGCTTGCGAAATCAACTCACGGTACGACATAGATAGTGATGGCGATGATTCATGTAATCGTTTGCAAGATAGCACAATGGATTCGTGCTAACAGGAAGCGTTCAAGCGAAAAAGTTTTCCCCAAATCGAATCATCCTCTCTGCTATTCGTTCACTGCACTGTAAGTTGAAATTGGATGTGGCGAAAATTGCTGGAGATTGCCAAATTCAGTAGTGTTACGTATTGGCGACCCCCACTGCAACGGATAAATTCGCTCTGTAGGCAACCGGCAACAGATTTATACACTGCGCCATTTTACGAGTACACCGATACAGCGACAGACATGAGTACATTCGACTACGATGATTTTTCAAGCGAGAGCAATCCCGTCAATATGGACGAGACAGTGCGCCGCTACCGTGATGCAATCCGCAACACAACACATAATACCGGCAATCAGGAGTATATCAATGTTGAGACATTAGAACAACTTACGCAGTATTGTTTGGATAACTCACGCTTCGAGGATGCTCTTGTCTTTGCAACCACGTGGTCGGAACGCGCAGGTTATACTGCGGACGCATGGCATAAAAAAGGAATCGCCCTCAGCTACTTACTACGGTACAAAGATGCTTTAGAATGTTACAACCGTGCACTCGACTTCAATCAATCCGATGCTGATGTACTTATTAACCGCGCAGTAGCGTTAGACCAATGCGGCTTTGTTGAGGAAGCAGTTGCCTCCTTCGACAAAGCGATGGAACTTGAACCCGGGAACGAAGACGCTATTTTTAACAAAGGCATATTATGCGAACGCCGGGGTTGGTATGAAGAGGCAATCCGTCTGTTTGAATACTTAGCAAATTCCGAAAGGTACTCGAAGGATTCGCTTTTTGAACTTGGATTTTGCTACGATTGCCGTCACCGCTACGATGATGCTATCAAGGCATACGAACAATGTATTGACGTTGACCCCTACGACCACAATGCGTGGTTCAACCGCGCCGTGGTGCTTTGCCGAAAAGGAAAGTACAACGAGGCAATCAGCAGCTACGACATGGTGCTTGCCATCAAAGATGATTTCGCATCGGCATGGTACAACCGTGGCAATACGCTTGCACT
Organism: Candidatus Kapaibacterium sp.; assembly: GCA_016788605.1. GTDB lineage: Bacteria > Bacteroidota > Ignavibacteria > Kapaibacteriales > NICIL-2 > JAEUSO01. The sequence continues at coordinate 8,646 of JAEUSO010000069.1, forward strand.
AATTGGCAAACTCATCGAAGCAATCGAGAGCTACAAAGAAGCGTTGCGAATTGACGCATCCGATGTCTCCACATGGCATAACCTTGCAAGCGCATTCGAGGAAAGCGGTCAGTTCACGATGGCGATAGACGCATTCACAAAAGCACTTGCCCTGAATCCTAAACATTACGAGTCGTACTTCGGTCGCGGAACATGCCACGACGCGCTACAACAGTACAACCTTGCACTCGACGACTACAACGCTGCGCTAAAACTCAACGGCTCGTATTCCGACCTCTGGTATGCAAAAGCAGATGTGTTATACAACATTGGTCGGGTAGGCGAATCGCTAGAATGCTATCAGACAGCATTAGAGCTAAAGCCGGAAGATGAAGAATGTTGGTTTGATTTCGGCAGTACATTGATGGAAACAGGCAAACTGCTTGATGCTATCCATACATTCACAAAAGCGACTGAGTTAAAACCAACCTGGGCTGAACCATATTATGCAATGGCGAAGTGCAATGCTCTTTTGGGTGATATGCAGTCGGCAGCATCGAACATCCGAACCGCATGGTTACATGACGATTCTAAACGTCATAGCTTCGAAGAGGATTTTTCACAACTCTTGAGTTCGCGGCGGATGGAAACATTACATGCGTTGCTCAAACATTAAGCTGCATTACTCGAAAATTGCATCCGTCACAGTAATCTCGGCATAGTCAAAATCCTGCTCTTCAAGATTCCACTCCAACCGTATGTGTGTGGGAATTTTAATACCGAGAAAATCTTTGTATGCCGAACAGTGCATCGTGCATTGCTCACGCTCGTAGGATGTCTCCGCATCACGGTATTTATCGCGTGTAACCACACGTTCCACTTCACCCGCTTCATTAAAATGAAACACCGCCGATATTGATTTTCCTTTATTTGTCAGTATCGCTTTCGATGATGAATCGTTGATCGGTTCCCACCGCAGCAAGCCGCCCGGAACAAGCGACGTGGGAAACCATACGGTCTCCATGAGTATCCGCGCAAGTAAGGCAAAACTTACTTCTTTCCCTTTAGGGTCAAAGAGCGTGAACACGCCCATATATTTCACGTAGCCGCTGCCCACGCCGTCGTTATATAGCAGTTGCGCCGATGTTTTCATAAGCGCCGACACAGAAATCATAGCGTGCCATACCATACCGGGAATTGTTCCGGTATAATTGCTCTCGGCGCGTAATGCTCCCCACGTAGGTTGCGATAACGACCTGAACCGCCCGCGCTGCTTTATGGTGGCAAAACGGATTTGCTCCGAGCCGTCGCGTATGACGTGCTGCAAGTACCGGCGCACTGGCAGCGGAAGCGAGCTATACACCGACGTATTTATTTTTTTATGCTCACGCGACCACTCTAAGGAGCGGAGTTTCTTAATCGTCTTGCGTCGCTCGATTGACGAGCGGATAAGGTTGAAGATGATGATTGCAAGAATACTGACAACAACGGTTGCCAGAATAATTAACGGTTTTTCCATAGTGTACCTGCTTGTAAGTATCCCCTGTCCAGCGCATCTTGGGCGTAAATCAACATGCTTTTCCCAAGACGGAACTCAAATTGCACAACGAATTTTGATTGGCAATACGTTCTGAACCACAGCCCGAAAATAAGCCGCGCCAACCGCTACTTTCATGCCATCCCGCCGATTGCACAATCTTCGTGTCATGCCATCCGTTTCCTCATTATCAGACGACGTTCTGTGAACTATTCTCAATTATTTCAAGACACATCAATGTCATCGCAGCATCACATTACAGGGTTGCACCACGTTACAACGGTTGCAGGTAATCCGCAAAAGAATATTGATTTTTATGCAGGCATACTCGGGCTTCGCTTTATCAAACAAACCGTCAACTTCGATTCGCCCGATGTGTATCATTTGTACTACGGCGATTACGAGGGCAACCCGGGAACAATCATGACCTCATTCCCTTTTGGCGACATACATCAAGGAAAGCGCGGCGCAGGTCAGGCAACGGCAACTCAGTTTTCGGCAAGCGCATCCTCGATTGATTACTGGGCTGAGCGGTTGCAACGCTTTGGCATACTATCAACACGGAGCACACGCTTTGGTGAAGAAGTGCTATCGTTTGTTGATTACGACGGATTGGGATTGGAAATCACTGGTACGGATGCAGATAAGCGTGCTGGGTATCACGGCGAGCTTGTAGAGCATGAACATTCCTTGAAGGGATTTTACGGCATCACCTTGAATGTTGCAACGGACTCGCCAACATTGCGCCTGCTCACCGACTATATGAATCACACTGTTACGCATCAGGAAAATGGGCGTACACGGCTGCGCGCGGCAACGGATTCTGGAGTTGAATACATTGACCTTGTCGAAGACCGTACACAACGCGGATTAGGTGGCAATGGCACAGTCCATCACATCGCATTCCGTACACCGGATGATGAATCGCAAGAAGAGATTCGGGAGATATTATTGAGCGTGGGGTATCATCCCACACCAATCATTGACCGTCAGTATTTTCATTCGATATATTTTCGTGAGCCGAATGGAATACTCTTCGAGATTGCAACCAATCCTCCGGGCTTCACAACCGACGAAGCGATAGAGCTGTTGGGCACAGAACTTCAATTGCCCGCTTGGCATGAACCAAAGCGGCAAATGATTCAACAACTCTTAGAACCAATAACTACCAAGCACTTAACGAATGACTACAGGTGACATAGAAAAACTTAGCATTGATGATACGATTGACATCGGTGATATTCTGCTACGCTATTCCGGTGTACCGCTGAGCAAGGCGCGGAAAGTTGCCATTATGCTGCATGGGCGTGGTGCAAGTGCCGATTCGTTTATCGGAATCTCGAAAGCGATGAACACAAGCAACGTCTGCTTTATAGCACCGAACGCCGAGCGCGGAACATGGTATCCGCAGAGTTTCCTTGCGCCGGTTCGCCAAAACGAGCCGTGGCTGACAATGTCGCTGAATATCATCCGCAGGATTGTTGAGGAGTTAACTGCTCGAGGATTCAGGACTGAACAGCTTTACTTTATAGGGTTTTCGCAAGGGGCGTGTCTTTCGTTAGAATACGTCACGCGCAATGCCGCTAAATACGGCGGTGTCATCGCATTCACGGGCGGGCTGATTGGCGAATCGGTTAATCCTACTACATACTCCGGTAACTTCGATGGTACAACGGTCTTCATCGGCACGAGCGATGTAGATACCCATGTGCCTCTTGAGCGCGTCAATGAAACGGAAATTCTGATGAGTGAAATGGGTGCAACCGTATTGAAAAGTGTCTATCAAGGAATGACACATACGATTAACAGCGAAGAACTTGAAATGGCAGGTGTGATTTTACGAAGTAAAATGGTCTTGGGATAATCGTATCAATTGTACCATGCGTGTTCTTGACGGTAGCTGCTGCCATCAACCCGTAAAATCTTAAACATACCTTTTGTGCGGTCGGTGTATCTTATTTTATTTGCCTTGCTATCACCGACAAACAGTTCGTTCATCAGCTCATCATAGTCCTTATTACTGGTGACGAATACCCTTCCGCCACGCTCGTGTGCATTGAGCACAACCTGCTTAAACAGCCGCGATGAAACGTGAAAGCCGCTGTTCATATCATCAATAATCCACACTTGGGCGGGCTGCACGTCAATGTGCATCGAGAACGTGTACTTATCGGCAACAAGAAAATGCGGATTCAAACCGCGCTCCATGAAGAGTTTGCTGATGCCGATGGATATATGGCTTTTGCCGATTCCTGCATCGCCATACATAAAAAGTCCTGCGCCCATACTGTCATCGCGTAGCTCAATCAAGCGGTGGGCATATACAAGTAGCTCGCGTTGTGAATCGTTATTGGGGATATAATTTTCTAAATGCGAGCAAAGATTCTCGAGCGGGAGATTTGGATTGCGCGTATAGAAATCCAGGTCTAAGCGAATCATCCGACGCTCATCATTGCTCAGTGCGTGAAAGTTAAATGTCGTTC